>QZKM01000009.1 GCA_003599485.1 Gammaproteobacteria bacterium | reverse complement strand
ATGAATTGCGCGACCAGGGACGCCTGCTGCTGGCTGGCCCGCACCCGGCGCTGGACACCCCCGAATCCGGCCTCTCAGGTTTTACCGGCAGCCTGGTCGTGGCCGAGTTCGCCAGCCTGCAACAGGCGCAGGAGTGGGCCGAGGCCGACCCCTACCAGAGCGCGGGCGTGTACGCGCGCGTCACCGTCAAGCCGTTCAAAAAGGTGCTGCCTTGAGCACGGAGCGAGTGGAACGCATACGTGCGTTGCTGCTTGCGGCGCTTGCCCCGGTTACGCTGGAGATTGAAGACGACTCGCGCAAACATGCGGGGCACGCGGGCGCGGCGGGCGGCGCGGGACACTTTAATGTGCTCGTGGTCTCCCCGTTATTTTCCGGCAAGGGGCTGCTCGCGCGCCACAGAATGGTATATGATGCGCTGAGTCACATGATGCACGGCGAGATTCACGCCCTCAGCATACGGGCGCTGACCCCGGACGAATTTCACACTCACTTATAGAAGGAAGGCTTACATGTCCACACTGCATAAAATTTTACTGAGCGCGGCTTTGCTCGGCGCCGTGCTGCTTGCGGGCTGCGAGAAGGGCGCTGACGCCAAGAAGGCCGGCGCTCCGGTCGCCACCGTAAACGGCAAGCCCATCACCCAGGCCGCCTACGACGCCTACGCCAAACAGCGCGCCATGAGCCGCCAGCCGACGGGCGACCCGGCGGAACGCGAAGCGACCATCCAGGAGCTTATCAACCGCGAGCTGATCTACCTGGACGCCGTCAAACAGGGTATTGATAAAAAGCCCGATGTGCTGGCCGAAGTCGAAAACCAGAGGCGTAACGTGCTGGCCGGTTACGCGGTGCGCAACTTCGTGGACACACACCCCCTCACCGACGAAGAGATGCGCAAGGAATACGAAACGCGCATGGGCGGCATGACTACCAAGGAATATAAAGCGCGTCATATCCTGGTGGATGACGAAGCCAGGGCAAAAGCGCTGATTGCCAAGCTTGACAAGGGCGCGGACTTCTCCAAGCTCGCCAAGGAAAATTCCAAGGACAGCTCCGCGGAAAACGGCGGCGACATCGGCTGGTACGAGCTAAGTGGCCTGGTGCCCGGCTTCAGAGAAGGCCTGGCGGGACTGGAAAAAGGCAAATACACCAAAGAGGCGGTGCAGTCACAGTTCGGCTGGCACGTGATCATGCTCGACGACACGCGCGAAATCGCGCCGCCCGAGTTCGACAAGGTCAAGGAAAACGTGCGCAACATCATGCAAAGCCGTCAGGTCGAAAAGTATCTGGCCGACCTGAAGAGCGCCGCCAAGATCGAGATCAAGGGCGAACAGGCCAAACCCGCCACGCCCAGCGTGATGCAGCCTGAGAAAAAGACAGAACAAAAAACCGAATAAACAACCACACACAACCTGTCCTTGACAAAAAAGGCCGCCGGGGCCACGTTCCGGCGGCCTTTTCTTTGTATCAGTCAGCCCCGCGTAGCAGTTTGTGCAGCGCGGTTTCGTCCAGCACCTCCACACCCAGTTCGCGCGCCTTGTCGAGCTTGGAGCCGGGGTCTCTGCCTACGACGACGCAACTGGTTTTAGCGGACACGCTGCCGCTCACCTTGGCGCCCAGGGCTTGCAGCTTTTCCTTGGCTTCATCTCGCGTCATGTGTTCCAGTGTTCCGGTCAATACAAAGGTTTTGCCGGCAAGCGGCAGGCGCGCGGCGGGTGTGCGTTGCACGCCCGGCCAGGTGACGCCCGCCTCGCGCAGGCGCTGGATAACCTCGCGGTTGTGGCGCTGGCGGAAGAACGCGGCGATGTGGGCGGCCACGATCGGCCCGACGTCGGGGACGTTTTGCAATGTTGCTTCATCGGCCTCCATGACGGCGTCAAGGTCGCCGAAGTGGCGCGCCAGGGTCTGGGCGGTGGCCTCACCTACCTCGCGGATGCCGAGCGCGAACAGGAAGCGCGCCAAGGTGGTTTTTTTGCTTTTTTGTATCGCGCCATACACGTTGGCGGCGGATTTTTCGCCCATACGCTCCAGCCCGGCCAATTGTTCGAGTGTGAGGGTATAGAGATCGGCGGGCGTTTCAATTAGTTTCTGCGTCACCAGTTGTTCCACCAGCTTGTCGCCCAGACCTTCGATATCCATGGCGCGGCGCGAAGCGAAATGCAGGATCGCCTGGATGCGCTGCGCGGGGCAGTACAAGCCGCCGCTGCAACGCGCCACCACCTCGCCTTCGGCGCGCACCACGTCCGCGCCGCACACCGGGCACTGCCTTGGCAAGTGATACGGGCGCGTGCGCGGCGGGCGGCGCTCGCGCACCACACTCACGATCTCCGGTATCACATCGCCCGCGCGGCGCACGATCACGCTGTCGCCCACGCGCACGTCGAGGCGGTCAATTTCATTCTGATTGTGCAGCGTGGCGTTGCTCACCGTGACGCCGCCGACGAACACCGGCTTGAGGCGCGCCACCGGGGTGAGCGCGCCGGTGCGGCCGACCTGCGCTTCGATGTCCAGCACCCCGGTCAGCTCTTCCTGCGCCGGGAACTTGTGCGCCAGCGCCCAGCGCGGCGCGCGCGAGATGTAACCGAGCTGCTCCTGATGGTCCAGGCGGTTGACCTTGTACACCACGCCGTCTATGTCGTAAGGAAGCCGGGCGCGGCGCGCACTCATATCACGGTAATAGTCCAGACAGCCCTGCACGCCTTGCACCACTTTTTGCTCGCGCGCCACGGGCACGCTCCAGTCGCGCAGTTGCGCGAGTATTGCGCTGTGCTTGTCGGGCATCACACCGCCCTGTACTTTTCCGAGGCCGTAGGCGTAAAAGGCCAATGGGCGGCTCGCGGTTATTTTTGGGTCGAGTTGGCGCAGGCTGCCCGCGGCGGCGTTGCGCGGATTGGCGAACGGTTTCTCGCCGCGCGCCAGCGCCTGCCGGTTGAGTTCATTGAAGACCTGTTTGGAAAGATACACCTCGCCGCGCACCTCCAGTATTTCCGGATAGCCTTTGCCGTATAAATGCAACGGGATGGCTTTAATGGTACGCAGGTTTTGCGTGACGTCCTCGCCGGTTTCACCGTCGCCGCGCGTGGCGCCCTGGGTGAATCGCCCGTGTTGATATAACAGGCTCACGGCCAGCCCGTCCAGTTTCGGTTCGGCGCTGTATTCCACCTGCGACACACAGGGACGTGTTAGTGTCGCGGGAGGCAGGATGCCGGGAGCGACTTCCAGTCCCAGTCTTTCGCGCACGCGCCGGTCAAAATCCACCACCTCCTGCTCGGTAAAGGCATTGACGAGCGACAGCATGGGGACTTCGTGGCGCACCGCGCCGAATTTTTTGAGCGGGGCCTCGCCCACGCGCTGGGTGGGCGAGTCCGGGGTGACGAGTTTCGGATGACGCGCCTCCAGTTCCTGTAATTCGCGGAACAGCCGGTCGTATTCGGCATCGGGGATTTCCGGCGCATCGAGCACGTAATAAAGATAGTTGTGGCGCGCGATCTCGGCGCGCAGCTTTTTCACGCGCTCGGCGGCCTCCCTGGACGAGGCGGGGGCGCTCACGACGGGCGTTGCGCCTGCGTCAATAACTGGAGACGCTGCCATTCGCGGATGCGCTCACGCGTGTGCTCCAGCGCCTGCAGGGTGAGTATATTGCGCTGCTCGTCGCACACCTCCGCGTTCAGCGTTTCGGCCAGCTGGCGCGCGGCGGCGAACATGTCCTCGAACACCGTCATGCCATCCTGCACGTTGGGCAGCGGCATGAACAGCACCAAGCCGGGGGTGGAGAAGTTTCCGGCATCTTCGGCGGGTATATGGCCCGGCTCGACCATATTGGCCAAACTGAATACGGGCCGGGAATCTGATCCGGGTTCCGGTGCAGCATGATAGCGGTGGAATATGCGCATCGGCCCAGGCTGCATATCCGCGGCATTCAGGGCGGCGATGATGTCCGGTCCTCGTAAATTTTCCCGGCTGATGACGTGCAGCACGAAGACCTGCTGCGGCGCTCCCGCCGGAGGCGTGTGCGGCTTGGCGGACGATCGCTCCCGGTCTCCTGCCTCTGCCGTAGAAGGAAGGACTAATGTCGCGGGAAGCTGGCCGGGCTGCTGTTCCTCTACAGGAGACGTTTGTTTCCCGGGAGCACGCCTATACTTCTCCCACAGATACAGGCCGAGAATGAGCAACGCGCCGGCCAGGATCAGTATTATGCGCAGCTCCATGTTCAGCCCCGCCTATGAAGCTCTGAATAAGTTCGTCCCGGACTTCCCGGAGCCAGGAATCTCCGGCCCAATCATAGAATCTCTAATCAAACTGAGACGGTGCCCGCCTTGCGTCACCCTGCCAGGCGCACCGCCTCGTCCACGTCCACCGCCACCAGGCGCGACACCCCCGCTTCCTGCATGGTGACGCCGATCAACTGGTTTACCATCTCCATGGTCACCTTGTTGTGAGTGACGATGATGAATTGTATGCGCTGCGACATTTCATTTACCAGCTCGCAGAAACGCCCGACGTTGGCTTCGTCCAGCGGCGCATCCACCTCGTCCAGCATGCAGAACGGGGCAGGATTGAGTTCGAAAATGGAAAAGATCAGCGCCACCGTGGTCAATGCCTTTTCACCGCCGGACAACAAGTGTATGGTGCTGTTGCGTTTTCCCGGCGGGCGCGCCATCACCGTGATGCCGGTGCTGAGCAGGTCGTCGCCGGTCAACTCCAGATACGCCTGGCCGCCGCCAAACAGGCGCGGGAACAGGGTCTTGAAACTGTCGTTGACCTTGTCATAGGTCGCCTTGAAACGCTCGCGCGTCTCGCGGTCTATCTTGCGGATCGCCTCTTCCAGGGTAGTGAGCGCCTCGGTCAAATCCGCAAACTGCGCATCGAGATAATTCTTGCGCTCGGATTGTTCGTTAAATTCTTCAATCGCCGCGAGGTTGATCGGCCCCAAACGCTGTATCTTTTGCGCCACGCCGTCCAGTTCCACCTGGCGTTCGGCTTCGCTCGCCTCGCCGCTCAACTCCCGCAGCAGCGCCTCCGGTTCATGCCCGGCCTCACCGATCTGTTCCCGCAAGCCCTGCGCGCGCACTTTGAGTTCCTGCGCCTTGAGGCGTAAGGTTTCAAGCAGCGCGCGGCGCGCCGAAGCCGCCTGTTCCGCGCGATGCCGTTCCTGCTCCGCGCCGCGCAGGCTCTGGTCATGCTCTTCCATCTGCGCGCGGGCGCGCGCCAGATCGCTTTCCGCCTGCGCGCGCCGGCTTAAGCCTTGCTGCAACTCCGCCTGCAACGCGGCCAGCGGGGCTTCGCCTTCGGCCAGAGTGCGGCGCAATTCGCCCTGGCGCGCCTCCAGTTGCCGCAACTGCTGCTGCATGCGCTCCACGCCCTGTGCCGCGCCGTCGAGCGCGGCGCGCAGCGATTGCTCACGCAACGCCAACTGATGTGCTTGGTCGTGCGCGGTGCGCGCCGCATGGCGCGCCTGCTCCAGGGCGTGAGTGAGAGCGTCGCGCTCGCGCGCAAGTTCCTCTCCCTGCTGCGCCAGCGCGGCGGCGCTGGTTTCAGCTTCGCGCAGACGGCGCTGCGCGGCGTGCACATCGTCCAGCACCGCGTCGCCTTGCAGTTGCAACTCCTCGATTTCGTTTTGAATTTGTTCATGGCGCGTGCGTAGTTGCGCCAGGTGCGTTTGCTTGCCGAGCAATTGCGCCTGCACGTCGCTGTGGACGTGATGTGCTTCCTGCAATCTCTCTTGCATCGCCTCGCGCTGGCGCTCCAGTTGCGCGAGTTCCGCCTGCGCCGTGTCGAGCTGCTGTTGCAAGACGGTAATTTCGTCGCTCTGACGCTGCACCTCCGGCTCCAGTTGCTTAAGCTCGTGCTCGCGCCACAACACGCCGGCGCTGGCGTCCTCTTCGCGCGCCACGCGCAGCCAGCCGTGGCCCAGCCATACGCCGTCACGCGTAATCACCGATTCATGCGGCTGTAATTGCGTCGCCAGGGTCAGCGCCTCGGTCAGCGACTCTGCCGCGTACACCTGACCGAGCAGCGCATCGAGGCGCATTGGTGCGGCGCGCACCTTGTCCAGCAGCGCGGGTGCGATACCACGCGGCGCGGCCTGCGCCTTTGCGTCCAGGTCCAGAACGGCGAGCGCCGCCGGGGCTTGCGCCAGCGCCTCGCCGAGACTGCGCAATCCATGCACGCACACCGCTCCCAGATAAAAGTGCAGCACCGCCTCGACCGCGTCTTCCCAGCCGGATTCCACCTCCAGTCTCTCGGCCAGGCGCGGCGCGTTTTGTAAACCCTGTTGCGTGAGCCAGGCCGCCAGGCCGCTGCTGCTCTTGCCCAGCGCAGCCTGCTGCAAGGCGGTCAATGAAGCCAGTTCGGCGCGGCGCTGCTCCAGCGCGCCGCGCTGCCGTTGCAACTGCGCGCCGTCGCGCACGATGGTTTCACGCAACCCGGTGATGCGCGCCTGCAACTGCGCGCCCTCTTCCAGCAAACGCTGCAATTTTCTTTGTTGCTCGGTGTATTCGCTGCCCAGCAGTTGAATATCCTGTTCGATGGCGCCGGGCGACAGCGTCTCACGCTCGGCCTGCAAGCGCTCCAGACGCTGCCGCAATTGCGCGTGCTGCTGCTGGAGATGCTCCAGGCGGGTACGCTCGACTTGCTCCGTCTGGGCCAGCGCCGCGCGTTGCTGTTGATGCGCTTCCCATTTGTCCTGCCATTGCCGCATCGCCTGTTCGGCCTGGCCGAGTCCTTCATCGGCGGCTTGGCGCGCGGCGGCGCTGCCTTGCAGCGCCGGTTCGATCTGCTCCAGCTCAGCGTTGAGTTGCGCGCCACGGGCGCGCTCCGCTTCCAGTTGCGCGCCGGTTTCACGCAGCGCCTGTCCGGTCTGCTCCAGATCGCGGCCGGCTTGCTCGCGCCGCTCCCTGGCATGGTGTATGGCCTGCTCGACGCGCGCGATCTCCGCGCCAACATTATAAAACTGCGCCTGCACGCTGTTGAACTGCACCGTGACGCCGTCTTGTTGCGCGCGCAGTTTTTCGATGCCGGCCTCAATCTCGCGTTGCCCGGCGAGCGCCGCCTCCAGTTCTATTTCCTGCGCGCCGATGGCGCGGTCTTGCTGCGCGCCCTCGTTTTGCAGATCACGCAGACGCAATGCCAGCAGTTCCGCCTTCAAGCGCCGTTCTTCCTCCTTGAGACGCTGGTAACGCTGCGCGGCGGAGGACTGGCGCTGCAGGCGATCCAGTTGTTTCTCGATCTCGCCGCGCACGTCATTGAGGCGCGCCAGATTCTCGCGCGTGTGCGCGATGCGCGTTTCGGTCTCGCGCCGCCGTTCTTTATATTTGGAAATGCCCGCGGCCTCTTCCAGAAACACGCGCAGGTCTTCGGGCTTGGCCTCGATCAGGCGCGAGATCATGCCCTGCTCGATGATGGCGTAGCTGTGCGGCCCGAGGCCGGTGCCGAGGAAGACGTCTATCACGTCGCGCCGCCGGCAGCGCGCGCCGTTCAGGTAATAGTGCGACTGTCCGTCGCGGCTCACCTCACGCTTGATGGCGATCTCGCTGTAGGCGGCATATTGCCCTCCCAAGCTGTGATCGCCGTTGTCGAACACGATCTCCACCATCGCCTGGCCCACCGGCTTGCGCGTGCCGGAGCCGTTGAAGATCACGTCGGCCATGGAATCGCCGCGCAGGCTCTTGGCGGAGATTTCGCCCATCACCCAGCGCACCGCGTCTATCACGTTGGACTTGCCGCAACCGTTCGGCCCGACCACCCCCACCAGATCGCTCGGCAAATGCAGCAGCGTGGGGTCTACAAATGATTTGAATCCGGACAGTTTGATCTTGGAAAGCCGCATGAAAACCTTAACCCACTACGTTATTATGTACAGAAACCCGTTTCAGTCCAGACCATCACGAGCCCGCTCATGCCCTCTCAGCCCGGTAAACAACTGGAAACCTTCCCCAATCCTACCCCTGAGCGCGATTATACCATCCGTATGCGGATTCCGGAGTTCACCTGTCTGTGCCCCAAGACCGGCCAGCCCGATTTCGCCACCCTGCATCTCGAATACGTGCCGGATGCGCGCTGTATCGAACTGAAATCGCTGAAATTATATATATGGAGCTACCGCAATGAAGGGGCGTTTCACGAGGCGGTGACCAACCGGATTCTGGACGACCTGGTCAACGCCTGTGCACCGCGCTACCTGCGCCTCACGGCCGAGTTCTACGTGCGCGGCGGGATTTACACCACGGTCATCGCCGAACACCGCCGTCCCGACTGGCAGGCGCCCGCGCCCGTCACCCTGCCCTGACTCGCCACTTGCCACTGTATTTAGGCATAGATCTCGGCACCTCCGGCTGCCGCGCCCTGGCCCTCACCGAGGCAGGCGAAATTGCCGCGCAGGCAGAGCATCCCCTGCCCGCGCCGGAGCGCGAGGGCGCGCGCGTGGAACAAGACCCGGCGTTGTGGTGGCGGGCGCTCGGCGCCGCGCTGCACGCGCTGGCGCAACACACCTCCCTGCGCGACGTCGCCGCGCTCGCGGTGGACGGCACTTCCGGTACGCTGCTTGTGTGCAACGCCTACGGCGCGCCGCTCGCGCCCGCGCTCATGTACAACGACGCGCGCAGCGTGTGCGAAGCGGATTACATCGCCGAAGTCGCGCCGCCTGAGAGCGGCGCGCACGGCAGGAGCAGCGCGCTGGCCAAGCTGATGCATCTGCAAGCCGGACTCGGCCCGCGCGCGCGTTACGCCCTCCCTCCCGCCTCATGGCTCGCCTTCAAGCTCGGCGCGCGCTTGGGAGTATGCGATGAACACAACTGTTTGAAACTGGGTTACGACGTGATCGCCCGGCGCTGGCCGGACTGGCTGGACCGGCTCGGCATACGGCGCGAATTGTTACCTGAAGTCGTTGGACCCGGCGCGGACATCGGCCAGGTCAGTGAACAAGCTTGTGCCGAATTCGGCTTTGCGCCCGGCACGCGCATCAGGGCCGGCGCCACCGACAGCACCGCGGCCTTTATCGCCACCGGCGCACACCTGCCGGGCGAGGCGGTCACTTCGCTCGGCTCGACCCTGGTGATGAAAGTACTGTCGGAGCACCCGGTCTTCGCGCCCCGCTATGGCGTATACAGCCACCGGCTCGGCAAGCTGTGGCTCGCGGGCGCGGGCTCCAACAGCGGCGGCGCGGTGCTGCAACATTATTTCAGCGCCGATGCCATGCAGACCCTGAGCACGCTATTGCAGCCCGACCGCCCCACCGGGCTCGATTACTATCCGCTGCTCGTCCCCGGCGAGCGCTTCCCCGTCAACGATCCAACCCTTGCCCCCAGGCTGGAGCCGCGCCCGGCCGATGACACACAATTTTTTCAGGGCATGCTGGAAGGCATGGCGAGCATCGAACACCAGGCCTACCAGCGTCTGGCCGGACTCGGCGCGCCGTATCCCGTCTCCATACGCAGCGTGGGCGGCGGGGCGAAGAACAAGGCATGGACCAAAATCCGCGCGCGGCTGTTGCAGGCCCCCCTGCTCACACCCTCCCATGATGAAGCCGCCTACGGCGCGGCCTTGCTGGCGCGGGACGGCAGCACATGCAACAAGTCTACGTCCACGTAACGCTTATCCGCCGCCGGCAGCTCGCCCTGCAGCACACGAAACGGCTGGTCCGGCTCACCCAGATGGTCCAGCACCAGGCGCGCGCCGTCAAAGTCGTGGTCATGGGTGTAGTCATTGGTGGTAACCAGCGTGGTGAGCCCCGCCGCGCGCGCGGAGCGTATGCCGTTCCCGGAATCCTCAAACGCGACACACTGTTCCGGGCGCAGGCCCAGATGTTGCAGCGCGTAATGATAAATATCCGGCGCGGGTTTTTTGGCCGCCACCACATCGCCCGCGGCGATCACCTCGAACCAGGACAGCGGCACCGGCGGCTGCACATTTTCCAGTAAGGCGCTGATATTCTCCGGCGTGGTGGTGGTGGCGATGGCGAGACGCAGGCCCGCCGCGCGCGCCTCGGTGAGCAGGCGCCGCACCC
>QZKM01000013.1 GCA_003599485.1 Gammaproteobacteria bacterium | reverse complement strand
CCGGCGGCCATCAGCGCAGTGTAATGGCGCGTCTTGGCCTGGTGCAGCGCGGCGATGAATTCCTGCCACTGCGCCGGACGGCGGAAACCGGTGTTGTAATGGTCCAGATAATGGCGGATGCGCTCCTTGCCGCCCGTAATGGCCAGCAGCTTGCCGTACAGCGCCACGTCCCACTCCCAGTCCAGCCCCGCCTCGGCAAAGGCGCGGTTGAAAGCCACGCGATGGCCGTCGCGCTCGGTGTCGGCCAGCGTGCCATCCACGTCAAAAATCAATGCCCTGAGTTGCGTCATCACGAAAGTAAGCCCTTCAAACATTGAAATCCATTGCGATGTAACCCCATTTCTAGTATATATTGGGGGTTTTGTTACCGGATATACAGCTGTTAGGAGAAAGATTTAATGCCTGTCGCCAAGACTGCCAAGAAAACCCGGACTGCCGCCAAGGCCAAAGCGCCGGTGCGGCTCAAGGCCGTGAAGCCCAAAGCCAAGGCCAAGCCGCCCATCGCGCCGGCGGCAAAAGCCGTCGGCGGCTCGCAGGCCACCTTGCTGGGGTTCAAGCCCTATAAAGAGAAGAAGGGCGAGCCCTACATGAACGAAAAGCAGGCGGCGCATTTCCGCAGCATACTGCTCGCATGGAAAAAACAGCTCATGGAAGAAGTGGATCGCACCGTGCATCACATGCAGGACGAGGCGGCCAATTATCCCGACCCCAACGACCGCGCCACCCAGGAAGAAGAAATCACCATGGAACTGCGCACCCGCGACCGCGAGCGCAAGCTGATCAAAAAGATAGACGAGGCGCTGCTCAAGCTGGAATTAAGCGACTACGGCTATTGCGACGAGTGCGGCGTGGAGATCGGCATCCGCCGCCTGGAGGCGCGCCCCACCGCGACCCAGTGCATAGACTGCAAGACCCTGGACGAAATCCGCGAAAAGCAGATGGCTTGATTACAGTAGCGAGTGACAAGTAGCGAGGGGCAAGGCTTAAAAAGTCTTTTGTTTTGCTGGCTACTCGCCACTAGTTACTCGCCACTGCTTCTGTGCAGTCTTCGTACACGCGCAGCTTGTTCATGCGCACGAAGTTCAGGATGTATTCAAACGCCGCCGGGTCCTGCTCGGTCAGGCTCTTGTCCACCACCAGGCACTTCTCGCCGTTGATAATACGCGGCTGGGCGATCTTGGAATAATGCAGACGATGATCCGGGCCGAAGGTGGCGAGCGAGGTCGAAATACGTTCGATCCAGTCGCTGGGGCGGAATTTCTTGCCGTCCTCGCTGACACCCTCAATGACTAATTTGCACGCTTGATTGGACATCCCTATTCCCGGTGGTTTGGCGCCGTCTCTACCTCCCTGCTGTTATCGGCCTGAATCCACGTAAAATTAGACAAATTATAAGGCTATTTGTTCAGCTTCTAAAGCCTGTCTAAATAGCGGGCAATATCAGCCCGGCCCAACCGGGCGCTGACAAAGTCCTCGTAAACCCTTTCCGCCGCGCCGCGCGTGAGCTCGCGCACCAGCGCCAGCCGCTCCGCCGAACTCAGCGCCGCCGCGTCGCCTTCGCGCACGTTCGTCACCCGCACCAGCGCATAGTCGCCGTTGTCCAGCCGCGCGCCGCCGAGGGCGGGCTGTGTTTTGGGCAGGGTAAACGCCGCGCGCAGCACCGGGGCCGGGAGCTTGGCGTCCACCCTCCCCACCATGCCCGCTTGCACCCAGGTAAAACCTGGTTGTCTGGCCAGCGTCTCGGCGTCCTCACCCTGCGCCAGGCGCTTTTGCAGTTCTTCGCCGGACTGCCGGGCGCGCCGCTGCATGGCCTCCTGCTTCAGTTGTGCGATGATTTCCGCGCGCACCTCGTCCAGCGGGCGCTGCGCCGCTGGCTTGCGCTCCTTGATGCGCAGCGCCAGCACGTGATTGGCGCCGGTCTCGATCAACTCGCTGTTGTAGCCGCGCGCCAGCACCTCGTCGCTGAACGCCGCCGCCACGACCTTGGGGTCACGCGCGATACCCTCGCCGCCGCTCTGCCCAAACCAGGCGCTGGTCTTGAGCGGCAGCTTCAATTCCCGGCTCGCCACGTCGAGCGTATCGGGATTTTCAAACACCAGATTCTTCAGCGTTTCATACTGCTCGAAAAACTGCCTGTCAGCCTCGTGCTGACGCTCCGCCTGCTCCAGTTCGGGGCGGACTTCCTCAAAGCTCTTGCTGTGCGCGGGGCGCGATTCCTCGAGTTTGATGATGTGCCAGCCCAGCGGGCTTAACACCGGCTCGCTTAAGCCTCCCGGCGCGAGCGCGAACACCGCCTCTTCAAACGCCTTGTCCATCACGCTGCGCCCAAACCAGCCGAGGTCTCCACCCTTGGGAGCGCTGACCGGATCCTGCGAAACCTCGGTGGCGAGTCTGGCAAAATCCTCGCCGCGCTTGAGGCGTTGCAGGACGCCCTCGGCCTTGGCCCTGGCCGCGGCCCGCGCGGCCTCATCGGCGCTGGCCTCCACGCTGATCAGGATATGGCGCGCGCGGCGCTGTTCGGGGCTGTCATACGCGCCTTGCGCCTTGCGCTCCTGGTACTGCCTGCGCAGCGTCTCTTCATCCGGCTTGATCCCGGCCGCGATGTCCGCGCCGGCCAGTTCCAAGTACTCGATGCTCACCTGCTCCGGCGTGGTGTAGCGCTCACGCTGCTCTGCGTAATGGTCCTGCACCGCTTTGTCATCCACCTGCACGGCGTCCTTGAACTTGTCCGCCGGAATAACAAGGTAGGATACCTCGCGCTGCTGGTGTTGCAGACGCACTGCGGCGTCGAACTGATGCGCGCTGACAAACGCCGTATCGCGCAACCCGGCGAAAAGCTGGGCGAACAGCAGATCGTCGCGCTGCAGGGCTTCGAAGCCCTGTTTGGTTAAACCGGCGCTGCGCAGGACTTGCTCATAACGCGCGCTGGAAAAACGGCCGTTATCCTGAAACTCCGGGAGAGCTTGAATATAGGCGGCCAGCTCGGCATCGGACACGCGCAGGCCCAGGTCGCGCGCCGCCTGCTGCGCGACCCGTTCGCGGATCACGCGCTCCAGCAGTTGCTGTTTGAGCCTGGCTTCATCCTGGGACAGGGTGTCGAAGTTACTGCCCAGCGCCTGACGCAAACGCTCGCGTTCGCGCTGGTAGGCGCGCTGAAAGTCATCCAGCTTGATCTCCTCGCCGTTGACGCTCGCCACGGCGGCATTGGCGCCGCCGCCCATGTAATCCTGTATGCCCCACAAGGCAAAGGTGAGAATGATGAAGCCGACGATGAGCCAGGAAATCCAGCTCTGAATGTGATTGCGAATGGATTGCAGCATGAAACTTTACCCAGGATAAAAAAACAGGGCGCATTTATCATGCGCCCCGTTTTGCACAACCTCAAGCCCACGCCTCGTCAGCGGATCAACATGCGCTTTTCTGGCATGACCTCAGCTTTTCGGGCTCAGGCGCGGCTGTACACCCGCAAGGGCATCAACCGCCTGGAAATGGCGGAGTGGACGGGACTCGAACCCGCGACCCCCTGCGTGACAGGCAGGTATTCTAACCAGCTGAACTACCACTCCTGTTGCTGGTGGGTGCTGAGGGGATCGAACCCCCGACATTCGCCGTGTAAAGGCGACGCTCTCCCAGCTGAGCTAAGCACCCCTAACAGGTTGTTGAAAAAGGCCATCTATGGCCTTTTTCAACCCGCAAAGCAAAAATGTCATTTTTGCTTTGCTCCATTTTTCAAGCACATAAACCGTGCTCGAAAAATGGCGGTGCTTGCGGCGCTCTCGCATCCTGCTTCGCTTGCAAGACCAGGGCAAGCCATCCCTGGCATGCCCGCTCGCAGCAGTGCTGCTCGCCCTGCACCGCACGCAGGCTGGTTTTCAACAGCCTGCTAAGGGGACGTTAGTTTACGGCATCCTTGAGGGCTTTGCCAGCCTTGAACGCGGGAACCTTGGCCGCCTTGATCTTGATGGTGGCGCCGGTTTGCGGGTTGCGCCCGGTACGGGCGGCGCGCTTGCGCACCAGGAAGGTGCCAAAACCCACCAGCGCGACCTGGTCGCCCTTCTTGAGGGCTTTGGTAACGGCGTTGAGCACTGCGTCCACGGAACGTCCGGCATCGGCTTTGGAGCTATCGGTTGAGGCGGCGACGGCATCAATCAGGTCTGCTTTATTCACTTTTCTACTCCCCTTAAACGATGATTAGGTTGGCAGCTACGCTGCGAGAACTCGAAGGAAACAGCGCATTTATACCAACTGCCGGAAACCTGTGTCAAGTGAAACCGTAAGCGCGTCGTGCACGAACCCGCTTGACAAGCGGCTTACTGCTGTTTCCGTCAGTGCGTCATCAGCCCGCCGCTTTCCTTGGCGGGCTCCACCACCGCGGGCGTCACCGGCGGTTTTACTTCCGGCAGCGGCTGCGGCATATGCTGCAGCGCGATCTTGAGCACCTCGTCTATCCAGCGCACCAGGCGGATGTCAAGCTTCTGCACGATCTCCTTCGGCATCTCGGTGAGATCGCGGCGGTTTTCCTCCGGGATAATCACGGTGCCGATGCCGCCGCGATGCGCGGCGAGCAGTTTCTCCTTCAAGCCGCCAATGGGCAGCACCTCGCCGCGCAGCGTGATCTCGCCGGTCATCGCCACGTCGGCGCGCACCGGAATCTGGGTGAGCGCGGAAACCAGCGCCGTGCACATGCCGATGCCCGCGCTGGGGCCATCCTTCGGGGTCGCACCCTCCGGCACGTGAATATGCATGTCGCTCTTCTCGAACACGTCGTTCGGGATGCCGAGCACGGCGGAGCGGTTGCGCACCACGGTGCGCGCCGCCTCGATGGATTCCTTCATCACGTCGCCCAGCTGGCCGGTGCGGATGATGTTGCCCTTGCCCGGCACGATGGCGGCCTCGATGGTGAGCAAATCGCCGCCCACCTCGGTCCATGCCAGCCCGGTCACCTGGCCGATCTGGTCGCGCTCCTCGGCGCGCCCATAACGGTAACGCTGCACACCGAGATACTTCTCCAGGTTGCGCGGGGTGACTGTCAGTCTTTTCTCGCCGCCCTTCAGCACGCGCTCCTTCACCACCTTGCGCGCCACCTTGGAGATTTCACGCTCCAGGTTGCGCACCCCAGCCTCGCGCGTGTAATAACGGATGATGTCACGCAGCGCGGATTCCTGGAAGGTGAGTTCGTCTTCCTTCAGGCCGTTGTTGGTCAACTGCTTGGCGATAAGATAACGTTTGGCGATGGCGATCTTCTCCTCCTCGGTGTAACCGGGCAGGCGGATCACTTCCATGCGATCAAGCAGCGGCGCCGGAATATTGAGCGTGTTGGCGGTGGCCACGAACATTACCCCGGAGAGATCGTAGTCCACCTCCAGATAATGATCGTTGAAGGCGTGGTTCTGTTCCGGATCCAGCACCTCCAGCAACGCAGAGGCCGGATCGCCGCGGAAATCCATCGCCATCTTGTCCACCTCATCGAGCAGGAACAGGGGATTCTTGGCGCCTGCCTTGGCCATGTTCTGGATGATCTTGCCGGGCAGCGCGCCGATGTAGGTACGGCGATGGCCGCGGATTTCGGCTTCGTCGCGCACGCCGCCCAGCGACATGCGCATGAACTTGCGGTTGGTGGCGCGCGCGATGGAGCGGCCGAGCGAGGTCTTGCCCACGCCGGGCGGACCGACCAGACACAGGATCGGGCTCTTGTGATGCTCGGCGCGCTGCTGCACCGCGAGGTATTCGAGGATGCGCTCCTTGACCTTCTCCAGCCCGTAGTGGTCGGCCTCGAGGATATCCTCGGCCTGCTTTAAATCCCTGGATATCTTGGTGCGCTTCTTCCACGGCACATTGGTCAGCCAGTCCAGATAGTTGCGCACCACGGTCGCCTCGGCGGACATGGGCGACATCATCTTGAGCTTGTTGAGCTCGGCGGTCGCCTTGGTCAGCGCTTCCTTGGACATGCCGGACTTTTTGATCTTCCTGGCCAGCTCCTCCATTTCGTTGGGCACGTCTTCCAGCTCGCCCAATTCCTTCTGGATCGCCTTCATCTGTTCGTTCAGGTAATATTCGCGCTGGTTCTTCTCCATCTGGCGTTTGACGCGCCCGCGGATGCGCTTCTCGACCTGCATCAGGTCAAGCTCGCGCTCCAGCGCCACCAGCAAATGCTCCAGGCGTGCGCGCACGTCGGCGATCTCCAGCACCGCCTGTTTTTCCTCCAGGCGCAGCGTCATGTGCGCGGCCACCGTGTCGGCCAGGCGGCTCGGGTCGTCTATGCTGGCGAGCGAGGTGAGTATTTCCGGCGGCACCTTTTTGTTGAGCTTCACGTAGTGATCGAATTGCGCCAACAGCGAACGCGACAGGGCCTCGGTCTCGCGCTCGTCCACCGGCGCGGCCGGAAACGGTACCGCCTGCGCGGTGAAATAGTCATCCCCGCCGGCCAAGTGCAGCACGCGCGCGCGCTCCGCGCCCTCCACCAGCACGCGCACCGTACCGTCAGGAAGTTTGAGTAATTGCAGGATATTGGACAGGGTGCCGACGGAGTAGATGTCCTCAACCCTGGGGTCGTCCAGGGCGGCGCTTTTCTGCGCCACCAGCAGCACCTGCTTGTTGGCTTCCATCGCCGCCTCCAGCGCCTTGATGGATTTGGGCCGGCCCACGAACAGCGGGATCACCATGTAGGGATAGACCACCACGTCGCGCAGCGGCAACACGGGCAGGGACTGCTGTGTGAGTTCGAATGACATGGCGTATAACCTCGGTTGTAAACGGCGGCGCAAGGCCGCTGCCTTGTTGCCGGATGGCTCTTATGAGGTGATATGAGGCCGGCGATGGGTCAACTCAAGCCCGTCGCGGAAAACACTCAATCCGGGGCGGCGCGCTGCTGCTCCGCGCCCTCGTAGATGAGCAACGGGTCGGTCTGGCCCTGAATCACACCGGCGTCTATCACCACCTTGCTCACGCTGTTCAGTGAAGGCAATTCATACATGGTATCAAGCAAAACCCGTTCCAGGATGGAACGCAGTCCGCGTGCGCCGGTCTTGCGGATCATGGCCTTGTGCGCCACCGCGCGCAGCGCGTCCTCGCGCAACTCAAGCTGAGTGCCTTCCATCTCGAACAGCTTGGCGTACTGCTTGACCAGCGCATTCTTGGGTTCGGTCAGGATGCGTATCAGCGCCGCCTCGTCCAACTCCTCCAGCACCGCGACCACCGGCAGGCGGCCGACAAATTCCGGTATCAGGCCGTACTTGATCAGGTCTTCCGGCTCCACGGCGTTGAGGATTTCATTATGTTTCTTGCGGTCTTGCTTGCTCTTGATCTCCGCGGAGAAACCGATGCCGCCCCTCTCGGAGCGGTCGCGGATGATCTTGTCCAGGCCGGAGAACGCGCCGCCGCAGATAAACAGGATGTTCGCGGTGTTGATCTGCAGAAACTCCTGCTGCGGATGCTTGCGCCCGCCCTGCGGCGGCACCGAGGCGACGGTGCCCTCGATGAGCTTGAGCAGCGCCTGCTGCACACCCTCGCCCGA
This sequence comes from Gammaproteobacteria bacterium, assembly GCA_003599485.1. Classification (GTDB taxonomy): domain Bacteria; phylum Pseudomonadota; class Gammaproteobacteria; order SURF-13; family SURF-13; genus SURF-13. The sequence goes on along the minus strand of QZKM01000013.1, from coordinate 2,807 downwards.
CACGTCGCGCGTGATGGAGGGGTTGTCCGACTTGCGCGAAATCTTGTCTATTTCGTCTATGTAGACGATGCCGCTCTGCGCCTTCTCGACGTCGTATTCGGCCTTCTGCAGCAGCTTCTGAATGATGTTTTCCACGTCCTCGCCGACGTAGCCGGCCTCGGTCAGCGTGGTGGCGTCGGCGATGGCAAACGGCACGTTGAGCAGGCGCGCCAGCGTCTCGGCGAGCAGGGTCTTGCCCGAGCCGGTGGGGCCGATTAAAAGAATATTGCTCTTGGCGAGCTCGACCTCGTCCTTCTTCTGGCCGTGCTGCAGACGCTTGTAGTGGTTGTACACCGCGACCGAGAGCACCTTCTTGGCGTGGGTCTGGCCGACCACGTAGTCGTCCAGCACCTTGCGGATTTCGTGCGGGGAGGGCAGCTTGCCCTTGGCCCCGGCGGCCTTCTGCTGCACCTCTTCGCGGATAATGTCGTTGCACAGTTCGACGCACTCGTCGCACACGAATACCGACGGGCCGGCGATGAGTTTACGCACCTCATGCTGGCTCTTGCCGCAGAATGAACAGTACAACAGCTTTTCGCCGCCTGTGCCCTTGCCGTGTTTGTCGTCCACGCTGGTGTCCTCTATTGCGATGATTACGCCGGTGTTACAGGAGATACTAGCACTATGACCCCGGCCGTCAAGTAGTGTTCCGTCAATCGGGCTAGCCGGCGGTCTTTACCTGACGTTCGGCCAATACCGCATCTATCAAACCATACTTCACCGCCGCCTGCCCGTCCATAAAGTAGTCACGATCGGTGTCGCGCGCGATTTTGTCCAAATCCTGGCCGGTGTGTGTGGCCAGCAGCCTGTTCAAACGATCGCGCACCGCGAGTATCTCGCGCGCATGGATGTCTATATCCACCGCTTGACCCTGAAAGCCGCCCAACGGCTGATGAATCATGACGCGCGAATGCGGCAGGCAATAACGCTTGCCCCTGGCCCCGCCCGCCAGCAGCAGCGCGCCCATGCTGGCCGCCTGGCCGATGCACATGGTGGAAACGTCGGGCTTGATGAACTGCATGGTGTCGTAAATGGAAAGCCCCGCGCTCACCGAACCCCCCGGCGAATTGATATAAAGATGGATGTCCTTGTCCGGATTTTCCGACTCCAGAAACAGCAACTGCGCCACTACCAGGTTGGCCGTGTGATCATCCACCGGGCCCACCAGGAAGATCACCCGTTCCTTGAGCAGGCGCGAGTAAATGTCGTAGGCGCGCTCGCCACGCGAGGTCTGTTCCACCACCATGGGGACGAGATTGAGATTGGTCATGGCGTGCGGTTCCTTGTTACGATATGTATCGGTCATAATACACGTTTCCTTTAGGGAATTTGTTTAACCTTTCCCGGATTGAGCAGGGCGTCAAAACTCGACGGCCGCTCGCTGATCTCGGCGCGCTGCAACAGCCAGGCGATCACCTGGTCTTCCAGCGCGAGCGACTCGATCTGCTCCAGTTGCTCCGGTTTTGAGTGGTACCACTTCACCACGTCTTCCGGCTTTTCGTAGCTGGCGGCGATGACCTCCAGCCGGGCGCGCACGGCGGCGGGATCGGGGCTGATCTTTTCGCGCACGGCGATCTCGCTCAGCAGCAGGCCCAGGGCGGCGCGGCGGCGCGCGTCCGGCTCGAACTTCGCACGGTCCAGCGTCGCACCCTCGGCGTTGATGCCGCGCAGCGCCAGATTTTGCCGCGCGCGCGCGATCAACTGCTCCACCTCGTGTTCAATCACCGCCTTGGGCACCTCCACCGGGTTGCGCTCATACAACGCATCCATGATCTGGCTGCGCACCCTGGCCTGTATCGCCTGCTCCATCTCGCGCTGCATGTTGGCGCGCGCCTCCTTGCGCAAGGCCTCCACCGTGCCTTCCTCCACGCCGAAGCTGCGCACGAACTTCTCGTCCAGTTCCGGCAGATGAGGTTCCTTCACGCTCACCACCTGAATGTCGTACTGCACCGGCTTGCCGGCCACGTCCGGGTTGGTGTGATCGGCGGGAAAGGTGTGCCGCGCGGTCAGGTTTTGCCCGGCCCTGGCGCCGATCAGTTGCTCGTCGAACTCCACGTCGTTGACGCCGAGCACGAAGGTAAACAGTTTGTCGCCATGCTCCTGCCATGGGCCGTCGCCGATGCGCATCTTGAAGTGTATCTGCAACTGATCGCCGTTTTGCGCGCCGCGCTCGACCGGCTCGAAGGTAGCCCGCTGCTTGCGCAGCGTCTCCAGCATGTTGCTCACGTCCTGCTCGGTGATTTCCGCCACCGGCTTTTCCACCTTCAGGCCCTCGATTGCTCTCAGTTTCACTTCCGGATAAACCTCAAACACCGCGCTGTAGCCCAGGCCCTGGCCCGCGAGCACGCTCTGCGCCTCGATCCTTGGGCTGCCCGCGGGGCGCAGGTTTTGCTGCACCACCGCTTCGGCGAAGCTTTTGCGCAGCATCTCGCCCATCACTTCCTGGCGTACCTGCGAACCGTATTGCTGCTCGATCAGCCTGAACGGCGCCTTGCCGGGACGGAAACCGTCCAGCTTCACCTTGCTGGCGAGCGACTTCAGGCGGTTTTGTATCTCAAGGTTGAGGCGCTCTTCCGGCACGCGCACCGTCATGCGGCGCTCCAAGCCGGAGGTGGTTTCAATGGAAATTTGCATAGGGGGGCTCATACACTCAGTTTAAGGGTAGACGATACGGCAGACAACATAATATATGTGCGAAAGGAGAGACTCGAACTCTCACGGGTTGCCCCACTGGCACCTAAAACCAGCGCGTCTACCGATTTCGCCAC
>QZKM01000043.1 GCA_003599485.1 Gammaproteobacteria bacterium | reverse complement strand
CTCGCTCGACAAGGGGCGCGGCCCGGTGGCCACCGTGCTGGTGCAAAACGGCACGCTCAAGCGCGGCGATATCGTGCTCACGGGCAGCGAATTCGGCCGCGTGCGCGCCTTGCTCGACGAGAACGGCGCGAATGTCATGGAGGCCGGTCCCTCCGTGCCGGTGGTGGTGCTCGGCTTGTCCGGCACGCCCAACGCGGGCGACGACATGCTGGTGGTGGCCGACGAGCGCAAGGCGCGCGAAGTCGCGTTGTTCCGCCAGGGCAAATTCCGCGACGTGAAACTGGCGCGCCAGACCGCGGCGGGCAAGGTGGAAGACGTATTCAGCCAACTGGAAGAAGGCAAGGTGCGCACCCTCAACCTGATCGTCAAGGCCGACGTGCAGGGTTCGGCGGAAGCGCTGCGCGACGCCTTGCAGAAGCTCTCCACCGATGAGGTCAAGATAAGGATCATCGCCTCCGGCGTGGGCGGCATCACCGAGTCGGACGTGAGTCTCGCCGCCGCCTCCAAGGCGCTGGTGATCGGCTTCAACACGCGCGCCGACGCCACGGCTCGGCGCCTGGTCACCGAGCAGGCGGTGGACTTGCGTTACTACAGCATCATCTACAACGTGATAGACGACGTGAAAGCGGCCATGACCGGCATGCTGGCGCCGGAGTTCCGCGAGCAGATCGTGGGCCTGGCCGAAGTGCGCGACGTGTTCAAGTCGTCCAAGTTCGGCGCCATCGCCGGTTGCCAGGTGGTGGAGGGCGTAGTCAAACGCCACAACCCGATCCGCGTGTTGCGCGACAACGTGGTGATCTACGAAGGCGAACTGGAATCGCTGCGCCGCTTCAAGGACGACGTGAACGAAGTGCGCGCCGGCACCGAGTGCGGCATCGGCGTGAAAAACTACAACGACGTGCGCCCCGGCGACCAGATCGAAGTCTACGAACGGGTGCAGGTGCAACGTAAACTCTAGTAGATAGTAGCGAGTGGCGAGTGGCTAGGCTAGGTATCACAATTCTTTTCCTCGCTACTGGCGACTAGCTACTAGCCACTGTTTTATATGAAAGAATACTCCCGCATAGACCGCCTGGCCGGGGAAATCCAGCACGCGCTCGCCACCCTGATCCAGAGCGAGATCAAGGATCCGCGCATCGGCATGGTGACGGTGACGCGGGTGCAGCTTGCGCGCGACGTGTCGCACGCGCGCGTGTACGTGACCGTGCTCGATGGCGCGCACGATGCCGAGCTGAGCGTGAAAACCCTGAACCGAGCCGCGCCGTTTCTGCGCCATGCCCTGGGCGAACGGGTGCATCTGCAATTCCTGCCGCGCCTGCAATTCGTGTATGACAAGCAAAGCGTGCGCGAGCAGCGCCTGAACGAGCTTATCCAGCAGGCGGTGCGCTCCGACGCCGCACAGGGAAGAGCGATAGCGAAGGGTTCTTCTAGTGTCGCGGGAGGCAGGACGCCGGAAGCGACCCAAGACGCGCATAAGGAGTAACCCGATGTCCTCTCCTACACCTGCCCCTCGGCGCATGCGTCGGGAGGTGCACGGCGTTTTGCTGCTCGACAAGCCAACCGGGATCAGCTCCAACGCCGCGCTGCAAACGGTGAAGCGCCTGTATCAGGCGCGCAAGGCCGGGCACTCCGGCAGCCTCGACCCGCTGGCGAGCGGGGTGCTGCCGATCTGCCTGGGTGAGGCCACCAAGTTCTCGCGCTTTCTGCTGGACAGCGACAAGCATTACCGGGTGGTATGCAAGCTCGGCGAGCGCACGCGCAGCGGCGACGCCGAGGGCGAGGTGGTGGAAACGCGCCCCGTCGGCGCGTATTCGCCGCAACGCCTGGACGAGATCGCGGCGCGCTTTCAGGGACACCTGATGCAGACCCCGCCCATGTACTCCGCGTTGAAACACCACGGACAACCGCTCTACCGGCTGGCGCGGCGCGGCATCGAGGTGGAACGCGCGCCGCGCGAGGTGATTATCCGGAAGCTTACGCTCACCCTGCGTGCGGTTGACCGGCTGGAAATGGACGTAGAGTGCAGCAAGGGCACCTATGTGCGCACCCTGGCCGAGGACATCGGCGAGATGCTCGGCTGCGGCGCGCACCTCATCGAGTTGCGCCGCACGCGCGTGGGTGGGTTTGATGTGAGCCAGGCGCACACTTTGGAGGCGTTGCAGAGTTTGGCCGCGCAGGGTGTGGAGCAGCTTGATGGCGTCCTGCTGCCGGCCGAGGCCGCGCTCACCGGCTGGCCGGAACTCCACCTCAGTGAGACTACGGCGTTTTATCTTGGACAGGGGCAGGCGGTGTTCGTGCCGCAGGCTCCGTCCTCCGGATGGGTCAAGCTATTTGCTGCCGGTGTACAGGGGGGCGCCCGCGTCGCGGGAGACAAGACGCCGGGAAAGCCGCCGCGGTTTCTCGGCGTGGGCGAGGTGCAGGATGACGGCCGCATCGCCCCGCGCCGGTTGATCCAGTTGAGTTGAGGGGACTCCTTTCCCCCCGCCACAATGCCTTTTCATCGAACGCGATTTAGGCTAAAATGAGCGTTTGATTTCAGACAATTTTAACCGCTTCAGGAGTTCATCATGGCCTTTACCAGCGAACACAAGGCGCGCGTCGTCAAGCAGCATCAACGCGCCGCGCATGACACCGGTTCCCCCGAAGTACAGGTCGCGCTGCTCTCGGCGCGCATCGAGCAATTATCCGGCCACTTCAAGACCCACGAGAAAGACACCCATTCGCGCCAGGGGCTGCTGCGCATGGTCAACAAGCGGCGCAAGCTGCTCGATTACCTCAAGAAAACCAACGCGGATAAATACCGCGCGCTGATCGCCGCGCTCGGCTTGCGTAAATAAGCCGCTCCCCTCGCCATTCCCGTCTCACTTTTAGGAACCCCACAGTGATCCTCAGCAAAAAGACTTTTCAGTACGGTAAACACGATGTGACATTTGAAACCGGCGAGATCGCGCGTCAGGCGAGCGCCTCGGTCATGGCGAGCATGGGCGACACCGTGGTGATGGTGACCGCAGTGGGAGTAAAGGAGGCGGAAGAAGGACGCGACTTTTTCCCGCTTACCGTCAACTACCAGGAGCGCACCTATGCCGCGGGCAAAATTCCCGGCGGGTTTTTTAAACGCGAAGGACGCCCATCGGAAAAGGAAACTCTCACCTCGCGCCTCATAGATCGCCCCCTCCGCCCGCTGTTCCCCAAAGGCTTCACCAACGAAGTGCAGATCATCGCCACCGTGGTGTCGCTCGATCCGGAGATTGATCCGGATGTCCCCGCCATGCTCGGCGCCTCGGCGGCGCTGGCGCTGTCCGGCCTGCCGTTCCAAGGCCCGATCGGCGCGGCGCGCGTGGGTTACCGCGACGGCAAGTATCTGCTCAATCCCACGGCAAGCGAACTGAAGGACTCCGCGCTGGACCTGGTGGTGGCCGGTACGCAAAACGCGGTGCTGATGGTGGAGTCCGAAGCGAAAGAATTGCCTGAAGACGTAATGCTCGGCGCGGTGATGTTCGGCCACGAGCAAATGCAGCGCGCCATCCAGGCCATCCACGATCTGGCGCGCGAGGCCGGCAAACCGGCCTGGGACTGGAAGCCCGCCGTCAAGGACGAGGAATTGCAGCGCGCGGTGCGGCAGGCGGGCGAGGCGGCCATCACCAGCGCGTATCAGATCAAGGAGAAACAGGCGCGCCAGAACCGGCTGGCGGAAATCCGCGCCGAGGTGCTGGGCAAATTAACCGAGCAGGCGGCGTTCAGTGAAGAGCAAATCAAGCACGCCATCGAACATCTGGAAAGCCACGTGGTGCGCAGCCGCATCCTGCAGGGCGAGGCGCGCATAGACGGGCGCGATACGCGCAGCATCCGTCCCATCACGGTGCGCACCGGCGTGCTGCCGCGCACCCACGGCTCGGCGCTGTTCACGCGCGGCGAGACCCAGGCGCTGGTGGTGACCACGCTCGGCACCGGGCGCGACGCGCAGTTGATAGACGCCATCGAGGGCGAGCGCAAAGAGCCGTTCATGCTGCACTACAATTTTCCGCCCTCCTGCGTCGGCGAGACCGGCATGGTGGGCAGCCCCAAGCGGCGCGAGATCGGCCACGGCAATCTCGCCAAGCGCGGCGTACGCGCGGTGATGCCGACACTGGAAGAATTTCCTTATGTTATCCGCGTGGTATCGGAAATCACCGAGTCCAATGGCTCCAGTTCCATGGCCAGCGTGTGCGGCGCGAGCCTGTCGCTGATGGACGCGGGCGCGCCGCTCAAGGCGCCGGTGGCGGGCATTGCCATGGGTCTTATCAAGGAAGGCGAACGCTTCGCGGTGTTGTCAGACATCCTGGGCGATGAAGATCACTTGGGCGACATGGACTTCAAGGTGGCGGGCAGCGCGCGTGGCGTCACCGCGTTGCAGATGGACATCAAGATAGACGGCATCACGCGCGAAATCATGCACGCCGCCCTGGAGCAGGCCAAAGAGGGGCGGATGCACATCCTCGGCATCATGAACCAGGTGATTTCAGCGCCGCGCGCACAGATGTCAGAATACGCGCCGCGCATCATCACCTTCAAGATTCATCCCGACAAGATCCGCGACGTGATCGGCAAGGGCGGCACCACCATCCGCGCCATCACCGAAGAGACCGGCGCCACCATAGACATCAGCGACGACGGCACGGTGAAGATCGCCTCGGTGGACAACGCCGCGGGCCAGGAGGCGCGACGCCGCATCGAGCAGATCACCGCCGACGTGGAAGTGGGCATGATCTACGAAGGGCGCGTGGCCAAGCTCATGGACTTCGGCGCCTTCGTCACCATCCTGCCGGGCCGCGACGGCCTGGTGCACATCTCGCAAATCTCCGATGAGCGTGTGGAGAACGTAGGCGACAAGCTCAAGGAGGGCGAGATCGTCAAAGTCAAGGTGCTGGAGGTGGACAAGCAGGGCCGCATCCGCCTCAGCATGAAGGCCGTCTCCATCGAAGCGGCGTAAGACCGGCAGGCTGTTGAAAACAGCCTGCGTGCGGCCTCAAAGTTTGTTGTGCGTGCCGTCGCAATGCGGCGCCGAGCGGGTATGTTTGCATCCGCACAGGAACACGCGTTTCTTTTCCGTCAAGGTAAATTCCACCGGCGTAAACCCACTGCCCGCGTGCGAGCCGTCACAAAACGGCTGGCTTTTGGACTTGCCGCAGGCGCACCACCAATAGCGTCCCGCTTCCAGTTCCAGCTCATAGGGGAATCGTTGCGCGATGACAGGTTCGGCCATCATCCTTCTCCTTAAAAAAGCGCCCGCTGTTTACGAGGCTATTCCGGTATTGTATGTTAATTCCATATCAGCATGGGAGGGCGTATGAAATCATATGCCATACTGCTGCTGTGTCTGGCTTGGCTGGGGCAGGCACAGGGCGTGGAAATTTATAAGTGGGTGGATGAGAAGGGCAGGGTGCACTACGGCGACCGCCCCGGGCACGCTGGTGTCGAGCAGATCACCGTGCAGCCCGCTGCGCCGCGACAGGATAATGACTTGCGCGAACGCGAAGATAAACAGCGAAAGCTGCTCAAGTCCATGGAAGACGATCGCAAGCAGGCCGAGCAGGCTCGTGCCCAAGCCAAGGCGGACAAAGAGCACAGGGAGCAGGAGTGCAAAATGGCCAGGGTGCGGCTGAAGAACTACGAACAGGCCGGCTATCTTTACGCGGATGAAGGTGACGGCAAGAAACGGATACTCTCGGACGAAGAGAGGAAGGACTCGCTGGAAAAGGCCAAAGACGCGGCAGAGTACTGGTGCAAGTGATCTTGGTTTACTGGTAATTCAGCGCAACGGCAATATAAGTTACGTAAAGCGCACCATTGACCGCAACGTGCCAGACGCGCAACTGGCCGCGCCGCAGCATGAGGCGTATCCAGAGCGCCGCCGCCAGGGTCACCAGCACGCCCAATACCACGTCAAGACGCGGCCCCCAGGGCGTGAGCATGATGCCGATTGCGGGCAGCAGTGTACCCTGAAATACCATCGCGCCGGTGATATTGCCAAAAGCGAGCGTGTCCTTGTGTCTGCGTATCCACAGGATGCTGTTCACCTTCTCCGGCAGTTCGGTGGCAATGGGGATAATCAGCAGCGACAGCAGCAAGGCCGAGATGCCGATCAACGGCGCGGCCTCTTCAATCCCGTGAATAAAACCCTTGGCGCCCAGCACCAGTAAGGCGAGACCTATGCCCAGTTGCGCCAGGATGACCGGATAATTTTCCGGCAGCCCCAAACGGCACAACAGCATCACGCCATGCGCCTCTGTGGCGTGGCCGTCCTGCACCAACTGGGGCGAGGCACGCAGGGTGAGCAGGATGTAAACGAAATAGGTCAGCACCAGCCCAAAGCCGATGGCCACACGCAGGCCGTTGAGTTCATGCGGAACAAACAGGGCGACGGCGGCGAGTGTAAAGGCAAGCAGAAAGAAATTGAGATCGCGCGTGAGACCGGTTCTTTCCGGCGCGAAATGCCCGTTCAGCCCGCGCTTTTTCACCGTGGCGGCGAGCAGAAGAAACAGGGTCAGCGTGGACAGCATGAGCGGCGCGCCGAGGATGGCGCCGACGCCGATTTCGTGATTCAGCTCCGTATTCTCCGTGCCCGCGAAGATGGCGAGGATCGGCACCATGGTTTCCGGCAGCGCGGTGCCGACGGCGGCGAACAGCGAGCCCACCACGCCTTCGGATATTCTCAGACGCTCACCGAGGTGTTCCAGGGCGTTACAGAAGGTTTCCGCCGCCACCAGAATCAGCAGCAGCATGAGAATAAGGGTAATGAAAACCATTATTTGATTTTTTGCCGCGCCGCCCGGTTTGGGCGCGCATAAATTTGTTGTCAACTTGTGCTAGTATAGCACGCGTTTTTCACCGTTTGGGAGGAAGCCGATTGTGGGTAAAGGGGTAGAGATACTGGGGAAATTCATATTTTCCAGCCGCTGGTTGCAGGCGCCGCTGTACGTCGGTTTAATCATCGCGCAAGGCGTGTACGTCTATCGCTTCATGGTGGAGCTCTTCCATCTTGTTACCTCCGTCCCTGCCCTGACGGAGAACATGATTATGCTCATGGTGCTGGGCCTGATTGACGTGGTGATGATCGCCAACCTGCTCATCATGGTCATCATCGGCGGCTATGAAATCTTCGTCTCGCGCCTTGATCTGCAGCTTCATCCCGACCGGCCGGACTGGCTGGCGCACGTCAGCGCGGGCGCCATCAAGGTGAAGGTGGCGATGGCGCTGATCGGCATTTCGTCCATACACCTGCTCAAGACCTTTATCAACGCAGAGCAGATACCTGAACAGGCCATCATGTGGCAGGTTATCATTCATCTTACCTTCCTGGTTTCCGCGATAGCCCTCGCCTATACCGACCGCGTGGTGACCAAGACGACCGAGGAAGCCAGGTCACCGCACGCCTAAGCGCCAGTTGCGCCCGGTGCGCGCGTGACGGCCTGCTCGGGAAAGTCGCAGGTGAAGATACTGCCCTTGCCGAGTTCGCTCTGGATGCGCAGGTGCGCGCCGTGGCGGCTCAGCACGTGTTTGACGATGGCCAGCCCCAGCCCGGTTCCGCCGCTTTCGCGCGAGCGCGCGCTGTCCACCCGGTAAAAGCGCTCGGTGAGGCGCGGGATATGCTGCGGCGCAATACCCTCGCCGGTGTCCTCGACCTGCAGATGCAGGCCACGGTCGTCGCTGAACCAGCGCACATGGATCTCGCCCCCGGCCGGCGTGTACTGCACGGCGTTGTATACCAGATTGGAAAAGGCGCTGCGCAGTTCATCGTGATTGCCGTAGAGCTGCAACCCGGGCGTGGCCTCAAGATGGATGCGATGTTTACGCTCCCCGCTCAGCGCGCGTGCCTCCTGCACGATGGCCGCCAGCATACCGGGAACCTCGATCAGGGTTTGATGATGGGTCTTGTTGTCCAGTTCCAGGCGTGACAGCATGAGCAGGTCATTCACCAGCCGCTGCATGCGCTTGGCCTGCTGCCGCATGAGTTGCAATGAACGCACCCAAGACTTGGGGCACTCTTCCCTGGATTCATTGAGCGTTTCCAGATAGCCGTTCAACACCGTGAGCGGCGTGCGCAATTCGTGCGATACATTGGCCACGAAGTCGCGCCGCACCTGCTCCAGATGGCGCACGCGCGTGATGTCGCGCGTGACCAGCAAGTGCTGTTCCCTGCCGTAAGGGACGATCTGCGCGGTGAGCATGATTTCGCCGTTAACGGGCGAGGGGAGTTCGATGGTTCCGGTCGGGCCTCCGCTGCTAAGCAGTTCAATAAAATCCGGGTGGCGCAGCAGGTTGGCGACGCGCTGGCCGATGTCCTGCGGTGAACGCAAGCCCAGCATGTCGCGCGCGGCGGTGTTGAACCATTCAATGATGCCGTTCGTGCTCAGCACCACGATGCCGTCCGGCAGGGCGGCGGCGGCTTCTTCAAAGCGGTTGAGCGTGCGCGCCAGCTTGCGCTGCTGTTTGCGGCTGCGCATCTCCAGCCGGTAAATCTCGTTGAACACGTCTCCCCACAGACCGGTGGACGCCGGCGGGTCGGATTTTTCACCGTATCTCAGCCAACGCTCCAGGCGCACCAGATTAAAGACGTGCCAGGCGAGATAGACGATGGCGCCAAGCAGCAGAAACAAGAGGGTGTGGCCGAAAAACCACCCCACGATCAGCACCGTCAGCAACAAACCGCCGGCGCGCCACAGTTCGGTCATCCACTTGCTGTTCATATCAGAGATTTCGCGCCTGCGCGGAGGAAACGCAAGAAACCGGTGCAGCCTTTATCATGGCATAGTTTGTTAAACTTGTGCGATGCCGTATAACAGACAGTTGCTCGCATTGCTGGCCGACGGGGGTTTCCACTCCGGTGCGGCGCTGGCGCACACGCTCGGCGTAAGCCGCAGCGCGGTATGGAAAGCGGTGCATGCGCTCTCCGCGCATGGGGTGGAGGTCTATGCCGTGCCGGGGCGCGGCTACCGGCTCCCCGCGCCGCTGGAGCTTTTGCATGGCGATACGATACTCGCGCAGTTGAGCCCGCGCGCGCGCCGCATGCTTGATGGCCTGGAAGTGCATGATGAGCTGGATTCCACCAGCCAGCATCTGCTGCGTAACGCCGCGGCGTGGCCCGGTGTTCATGCGTGCCTCGCCGAGCGGCAAACGGCCGGGCGCGGCCGCCGCGGACGCGCATGGCTGTCCCCCCTTGGTCATAATATATACCTTTCCGTATTATGGCGGTTTGAGCAGAGTCCGGCCAGCCTGGGCGGACTCAGTTTGGCGGCGGGCGTGGCCGTCGCCCAGGTCCTGCGCGCCTTGGGTGTGCAGGGCCTCGGCCTCAAATGGCCCAATGACGTGGTGTGGCAAGGGCGCAAGCTCGCGGGCATCCTGCTCGACTTGAATGGCGAGGCGAGCGGCCCGTGCAGTGTGGTGACGGGTGTGGGGCTGAACGTGATGATGCCGCAAACGCAGGGCGCGTTGATAGACCAGCCGTGGACGGACTTGAATACCATTCTTGGCGCGCCCGTCCTGCGCAACCGCTGCGCAGGCCGGTTATTGGAACGACTGATCGTGACGTTTGACGAGTATGCGCGCAACGGGCTTGCGCCGTTTCTGGAGCCGTGGCGCGCCTTCGATACGCTGACCGGTAAAACGGTGCGTCTGCAATGGCCGCAAGGCAGCGCGACCGGCCGGGTGCAGGGCGTGCGCGAGGATGGCGCGCTGCGGCTGTCCGTGAACGGAGTCATGCGCTATTACAACTACGGCGAAGTGAGCGTGCGCGAGGCATCATGACCGGAACCACCCTGTTATTCGACATCGGCAACAGCCGCGTCAAATGGGCCTGGCTGGAAGGCGCACGGCTGCACAGCCACGGCAGCGCGGCGCGCGAACAATTCGACATTCGCGCCGTTGCCGGACCTTCCTCGCCGCCCAGCCGCATTGTGGCGAGCAACGTCGCCGCGCAGACGTTTGCGGAACGATTTATTGACGCGATTAAAAAACGCTGGGGCGTGGCGGCGGAATTCATCAGTGCGGACGCGCAGGGCTATGGCGTCAGCAACGCTTACCGCGAGCCCCGGAAACTGGGTGCGGATCGCTGGGCGGCTCTGATCGGCGCACGCAGTTTGCATTCAGGCGCGTGTTGCATCGTGGATTGCGGCACCGCCGTCACCGTGGACGTCCTCGCTCAGGATGGGCGGCATCTGGGCGGCGTGATTATGCCGGGACTGCACTTGATGCGCCGCGCGCTGCTTGAAACCGCGCAGGTTACGTATGCCCCCGGCGCGCATGAAGCGGCGCAGCTTACTCCATTTGCGCACGATACCCAGGAGGCGGTCACTCATGGTACGCTGTACGCCGTGATCGCAGGCATTGAACGCGCCGTCGCGGAGGCGGCTGCCAGGGTAAATGGAGATATGACCCGTTTTATCAGCGGCGGCGACGCTGCGCGCCTGCTGCCCTTCCTGGGCGCCGGTTACCGTCACGAACCGCACCTGGT
>QZKM01000029.1 GCA_003599485.1 Gammaproteobacteria bacterium | reverse complement strand
TGCAGCATGGTGAGACTGCCCGCCACCTGCGCCAGCCACTGCGGCACACCGGCCAGCAATTCCGTCCGCGCGGTGTCGGCGGCAAACGCCGTGATCGCCTCCTTGACTCGCGCCAGATCGGTCTTGGCCTCGCGCACCACCACGTCCAGCAGTTGCCGGTAGCCTCCGTCACCATAGCCCGGCTCGACGCCATGGTGCGGCAACAGCGGATGGCTACCTGCCTCTTCCACTACCGTCCCGACGTTCAACAGGGCCATGGCGATGTGCATCAGATGCTCATCATTAAGCGTAAGCTTGCCTTGCAGCGCGCCTTCGATCACGGTCAATTGTTCGCGCACCACGCCCGCGGGCACGCTCAGGCCCAGCATGTTGAGGGTATCCGCGATCTGGCGCAGAATGGCCGTCAGGGGTTGCAGGCTCGCCACATTGCGCTGCTCGCCGCGCACGAAGATATCCAGCCCTTCCTTGATGCGCTCCAGATCTTCCTGCAGCACCGCCGCAACGCTGCGCATCGCCTCCTGGTTAAAACCGCCCAAGCCGGACTCCGCCGCGGCGCCTTCCTGCGGCAGCAGCGCATCAAGATTAAACGCCCGTCTGAGTTCGGAGATGCGCGGCCCGGCCGACTTGGCGCGCGCCGTGTAGTAAAGCAATTCCTTGATAAGATCGGCGGGCACGCCTTCGGCGAAATTCTGTTCGCCCTGTTCCGCCAAACGCTTGATCTCGCGATCCAGCTGACCCAGCAATGATTTGATGGCCTTGTCCTGCTCCAGGCCATTTCCTTCCAGCGCCTCGATCAAGCCCCCCGCCACCCACCACAGCCGGCGCGCGTCGTCCAGTTGCGCAGCTTGCTCCAGCTCGCCCAGGATTTCTGCCAGTTTTTGCAGCGGCCCGGATGCCTCCGGGGCGCGATGCAACTCCACCAAGGCGCGTTGGTAGGCGGTGCGCAGCTTGCGCGCGCGCATACGGATGTCGAGTTGTACCTCGGGAGCGGCCTGCGCGCGCGGCGCGGTAACAGCCAGGCTGGGGCTGAACAGACTGCTCGGCGCAATCTGCGCCACGCCGCGCAATTCGCGCAAATTATTGAGCAACGGCAGCACCAGCGCGGGCGTATCCCGCTGCGCGCCCTGGACACGTTCCAGATAATCCGGCAGTTGCAGGATGGCGCGCATCAAGGCTTCATACGCGTCCTGCTTGCGCGCGATCTCATTATTGAGCAAGCCGCGCGTGACGCACTCCATCTCCTCGGCCAGCAGCGCCGCGCCGGTCAGCTCTATCATACGCAGCGTGCCGTGCACCTGGTGCAGATAGGCCGCGCAGAAACGCATTTGCGTCTCGTCCTGGGGGTTTTCAACATAGGCTTCCAGGGCGTGACGCGCCTGTTTCAGGGTTTCGTCTATCTCCGACTTGACCCAGTTCAGCGCGCTGAACTCGACGGGATGCGGCGTGGCCATCAGTATTTCCTCTCCGTCACGGCGGCGGGTGGTCGCTCCCGGCGTCCTGCCTCAATCGCTCCCGGCGTCCTGTGCCGGGCAGGATGCCCCAATGTCGCGGGCGCAGGGACGCGCAGGAGCGACCCTCCCGCGACGCTGGCAGGACCCTTCGCCGGCGCTTTTCCCCGTACGTCACGCGACACTGGTAGAATCCTTCGCCGGCGCTTTTCCCTGTACGTCACTCGACACTGGTAGAACCCTTCGCTGGCGCTCTTCCCTGTACGTCGCGCGCAGATAGACCAGACACTGACGATTGTTCACCCGCTCCATCTCAGGATGGGTCCAGCGCAGCACCTCGCCGGCGCCGAGCACCAGGACTCCGCCCGGCTTGAGGCATTGCACCATGTGATCCAGAATGGCGTGGCGGCGCTCCTGCTCGAAATAGATCAGCACGTTCTGACAGAAAATAATGTCCATTCCGCTCATCAGCGCCTTGTCCGCCGCCGCCA
The DNA here is from genome assembly GCA_003599485.1 of Gammaproteobacteria bacterium. Lineage (GTDB taxonomy): Bacteria > Pseudomonadota > Gammaproteobacteria > SURF-13 > SURF-13 > SURF-13. Next base: position 8,923 of record QZKM01000029.1, on the reverse strand, counting down.
TCTCGGCCAGATTGAGTTGCGAGAAACACACCCGTTCGCGCAGCCGCGCATTCACCTGATAGCGTCCTTGGCCATGCGCGGTAAAGTAACGCGCGAGCAATGCAGCCGGCATATTCTTCAGGCGCCGCGCGCTGTAAATGGCGCGCCGCCCGGTGGCGAGCGACGCCAGACTCACGTCGCTGGCGCTGACGCCATAGTACCCGCCGCCGCTCTTGTCCAGGAATTGATCCAGCACGATGGCCAGGCTGTAGGCCTCTTCACCCGTGGCACAGCCCGCGCTCCAGGCGTTTATCGTCGGCGAAGCGTCAACCTGGGCGCGCGCGTAGCGCGGCAAGAACTCGTGTTCCAGCCAGGCCAGGGTCTGGGCATCGCGGAAGAAGCGCGTCTCGTGCACCGTGAGACGGTCTATCAGCACCGCCCACTCCGCGGCGCCGTGGGCCCCCGCGTTGAGATAGTCGTAATAGGCCGCAAAGTCCCGGCAGCCGATCTCGCCCATACGCAGGCGCAGATTGGTCACCAGAAAAGACTTGCGCTCCGGGCCGAGACTTAAACCCAGACGTTCCTTGAGCAAATCCGTCCAGCGCGCGAACTCCGCGTCCTCCATGGTCACTCCCGGCATCCTGCCTCCCGCGACACTAGCACTCCCCTGTGCGTCGCCGGAGGGCGCGTGCCGGGGCAGACGGTGCGGCGCGGCGCTCATAGAATCTCCTCAACGGCGGCTGTCTTAAGCCGGCAGCTTGAAGCCCGCCACCGACTTGCGCAGTTCATTGGCAAGATCGGCGAGATTCCCCACCGAAGCGGCGGCTTCATTGGTGCCCACCGAGGTCTGCGTGGCGATCTCGCGCACCACGTTCATGGTGTCGGAGATATTGGCCGCGGCGGCGGATTGCTGACGCGCGGCGTGCGAGATATTCTGCACCAGCTCGGCCAGGTGGTTGGACACCCTTTCAATCTCCTTCAGCGCCTCGTCGGCGTTATGCGCGATCTTTGCCCCCGCCACCACGTTGCCGGTGCTCTGCTCCATGGCGCCGATCGCTTCGCTGGTGTCGCCTTGAATAGTCTTCACCAAGGCGTCAATCTGCCTGGTGGCGTTGGCGGAACGTTCCGCGAGGCGCTGCACTTCGTCGGCCACCACCGCGAAGCCGCGTCCCGCCTCGCCCGCCATGGCCGCCTGGATGGCGGCGTTCAGCGCCAGGATGTTGGTCTGGTCGGCGATGTCGCTGATCAGCTCCACGATTTCACCGATCTCCTGCGAGCTTTCGCCGAGACGCTTGATGCGCTTCGATGTTTCCTGGATTTGTTCGCGGATCCTGTCCATGCCCTGGATGGTGTTCTGCACAGCCTGCGCGCCTTGATTGGCGATTTGCACCGAGTTCTGCGCCACCTGGGCGGACTCGTTGGCGTTGGCCGCCACCTCCTGAATCGAAACCGCCATTTCATTGATCGCGGTGCTGGCCTCGGCCACGCGCGCCGCCTGTTCGTCACTCGCCTCGGACAGATGCATGGCGGTGGTCTGGGTTTCCTGCGCCGCGCTCGCCACGTGCAGCGTGGTGTCGTTAATGCCGCGCACCAGATTGCGCAACGAGTCAATGGCGGAGTTCACCGCGTCCGCGATGGCGCCGGTGAAGGCCTCGGTCACGGTCGCCTTGACGGTAAGATCACCGTCCTGCAGACCGGCCATCTCATCGAGCAGGGTGAGAATGGCCTCCTGGTTTTTGCGGTTTTGCTCTTCCGCCATGGCCGCGCGCTGCGTGGCGTCGCGGCGCATGATGTAGCCAATCTGGATCATGCATAACAACACCAGCACGCCCAGCGCGTAACCGATCAAATCCAGTCTGCGCAGCGCGTTCTGCATGCCTTGATAAACAAGGGCCAGGTCTTCAGCGGCGGCCAGCAGGGCCTGGCCATTGACGAAGATCACCTGCGCGTCATCCTTCACGCGGTACACCTCGCCGAATTTTTCCTGAATATAATCATTGAGGCGCGTGATGGCCTGGAACAGGGTGGCCATTTCTCCGAGTTTCAGCAGTATCGCGGGATCGCTCACCGGGGCCACATTCAGGCTGCCGTCCCCCTTGCCCTGCATAGCGTCGAGCGTACGCTTGAACGTGTCCACCTCGCTGATGATCTGCTCAATGGCCTGCGCCGCCTCGGTGGAGTTCTGGCTCACCAGAAACAACTGGTTCATGTGGTTGAGAATGCTGTAGCTCAGGCGCATCTGGTCAGCGGCGACCAGAATCTCCGCGGTGGGGGCGCCGCTGCTCACCATCATCTTGACCACCTGTTCCGCGTCCGCCGTGAACACCGGGCCGACCTGGTTGATGATGGTAAGGAACTCGCCGATGGTCACGAACAACTCTTCTTCGGCCACCATTTCATCAATCGAGAAGCGGAAGCCCTGCCAGTTCGCGTCCACCGCCTGCAGTTCCTTGGCCGCCTCCCTGGGCGAGGGCTTGAGGCCCGTGGCCGGGTCACCCTTTTGCAGCAGACCCAGCGACCTGGCGAACTCGTCGCGCGAGAATTTGAGTTCCGCGAAGCCGGCGCCGCTGAACGAAGCCACCGCCGCGGTGGCGTTACCCGTCATCATCTGCGAGTAGAGGCGTAAATCGGAGGTGGTGCTGAGGTAACGCGTGATTTGCGCGTTTCGCTGCGCGGTGTAGATAAAGATCGCGGCGAATCCAATCAAGCTTATCAGCAGCAGGACGCCGAATAAAACCAGCGCCTTGTTCTGGGTTTTTCCCACGTTAAACGACAGTTTCATAGTCTACTCCTTAATCTCAATGTTAGTGGCGAGTAGCGAGTAGCGAGGATAGAATGCCTTTACTAGCCACTCGCCACTGTTTTTACTCATACGGCAGCCTGCAGGAAAAGCGGGTTCTGCGCCAGGCGGTGCGTGCTGTATACGCGCCAATATTGGCCGTCACGCAGGTAAGCGCCCACCAGATAAGGGTGGGTGGAATCCGCCGTGGCCGGCAATTCGTTCAGGCGCTCATCCTCATCAAAATGCTTGATGCCCAGCACCTCGTCCACCATCAATCCCGCGTACACGCCGCCGTGCTGCACCACCAGCAGGCGCGTGCGCCGGCTGGGTGGATCGGAGTGGATACCGAGATAGGCCGGCAGATGGATAATGGGCAGCAGACTGCCTCGGATATTGGCGACGCCCTTGACCCAGGACTTGGCGCCCGGCACCGCGGTGAGGCGCGGATAAGTGAGCACCTCATGCACTTCATCGAGTGGCGCGACCAGGTAGGTGTCGCCGATGCGGAACGCCACCCCCGGCCAGGTCTTTTTCACCTCCACCTTGAGCGGCAAGCCTCTGGCGTGGCGCTTGGCGCGCTGCTCGATCTCGCGCAACACGGCCAACGGCTGTAATCGGGTAACGCTGGCCATGGGTACGCTCATTTATTTCTGCAAGGCAGTCTTGATCTTGCCAATGATGTCCGCCTCATTGACCGGCTTCACGACGTAATCCCTGGCGCCCTGGCGCAGGCCCCATACGCGGTCCGTCTCCTGATCCTTGGTGGTAACAATGATGACAGGGATGTGGCCCGTCTCCGGGTCCTTGGTAATCTGGCGGGTTGCCTGAAAACCGCTGATGCCGGGCAACACCACGTCCATCAATATCAAATCCGGCTTCTCCTGCTTGGCCTTGGTAATGCCCTCTTCCCCGGTGGCGGCGGTCAACGCCTGATGACCGTTCTTTTCCATCATGCCCTTGAGCACATGCAGCTCGGTAGGGGAATCATCCACAATTAAAATACGCGACATGGTCACCTCCCTCCTCTAGTGGTTAATCAAGTCCATTTTGAAACTCCCTGCCCATAATGCAGTCTTATGACGCCTCCCTCGCAACATGGCGCCGGATCGCGCCGAGTAACTCTTCCTTGGTGAATGGTTTGGTGAGATATTCTTCCGAGCCGACGATGCGCCCGCGCGCCTTGTCGAACAAGCCGTCCTTGCTGGACAGCATGACGACCGGAGTCTTTTTGAAGTCCTGGTTGCGCTTGATCAGGCTGCAGGTTTGATAGCCGTCGAGGCGTGGCATCATGATGTCCACGAAGATGATGTGCGGGCGCTGATCGGCTATTTTGGCCAGCGCCTCGAAGCCGTCGTCGGCGGTCGTTACTTCGCAGCCGGCCTTCTTGAGCAGGGTCTCGGCGGTGCGCCGGATGGTCTTGCTGTCGTCTATGACCATCACCCGCATACCTTGAAACAGCGGGTCGGCGTCAGCCGCCGGAATTTCGGCGCCGGGCTGTAAGACCATGGTAGACATCCTTAAACCCCCTCCTGCCCAGATACTACTTCCAAATAGTACTCTTAGTTGCGCAAACTTGACAAGACTATCTTGGCAAGAATAACAGGACTATCCGCATCTTGCGATACCCTTTTTAACCTGATCCCGAAGTTGTGACCCGCCCTGTGGTATGATGCCCGGCGGATTCCAGCCACCTTCAAGGTTTAGATCAAGTCTATGAATCAGGATGCCTTGGCGAGGGTGCCTCACCTCACGACGGCGCTAAGCGGGCCATTACTGGATTTGGAGTCGCACCTGCTGGCGCAGCAGACCCGGATTGAGCACTGGCTGCGTGCGCAATGGCACGCCACCCCGGCGCCATTTTACGCCTCGGTGGATCTACGCAACGCCGGTTACAAGCTGGCGCCGGTGGACACCAACCTGTTCCCCGCCGGCTTCAACAATCTCAATCCGGCCTTCCTGCCGCTGTGCGTGCAGGCCATACAGACCTCCATTGAGCGCACCTGTCCGCAGGCCGCCAAGGTGCTGCTCGTCCCGGAGAGCCACACGCGCAACGTGTATTATCTGGAGAGCCTGGCCACGCTGCGCGACATCATGCAAAAGGCGGGCTTCGACATACGTATCGGCTCGCTGATACCCAATCTTGAACAGATACGCGACATCCCACTGCCCTCCGGACGCAGCCTGCGCATGGAGCCGCTTCAACGCAGCGGCAACCGGATCGGGGTGAAGGGCTTCAGCCCGTGCATGGTGCTGCTCAACAATGACCTCTCGGAAGGCCGGCCCGCGATACTGGAAGGCCTGGAACAGCCGGTGATTCCGCCGCTTGGGCTTGGCTGGTCAAACCGGCTCAAATCCACACACTTCACCCATTATCAGCAGGCGGCGGCTGAATTCGCCGGGCTGATCGGCATAGACCCCTGGTTGATAGATCCACTGTTCCGCCGGTGCGGCGAGATCAATTTCATGACGCGCGAGGGCGAGGACTGTTTGGCAAAGAACGTGGATGCGCTGCTCTCAGCCATCCAGCGCAAATACGACGAATACCGCCTGCCGCACAAACCATTCGTGGTGGTCAAGGCGGATGCCGGCACTTATGGCATGGGAGTGATGACGGTGCGCGCGGCGGACGAGGTGCGCGATCTCAACCGCAAGCAGCGCACCAGGATGGCGGCCTCCAAGGGCGGCCAGGCGGTAAGCAAGGTGATTTTGCAGGAAGGCGTGTACACGTTTGAAAGCTGGAACGAGGCGGTGGCCGAGCCGGTGGTGTACATGATTAATCAATTCGTGGTGGGCGGCTTTTACCGCGTGCACCAGAACCGCGGCGCGGATGAAAACCTCAACGCGCCGGGCAGCTATTTCGAGCCGCTCGCCTTCGCCGAAAGCTGCAACAATCCCGACGCCACACAAACCCCGGACGCCAATCCCAACCGCTTCTACGCCTATGGCGTGATCGCGCGCCTGGCTTTGGCGGCGGCGGCGAGGGAATTAAAAACAGTGGCGAGTGGCGAGTAGCGAAAGGACAAGGCTGATTATGCAAGATTTCCCCCGCCACTCGCTACTCGCTACTCGCCACTGTATCGAAATAGGCGTAGTGATGGACCCCATCGCCACGATCCAGATCGAAAAAGACACCACCTTCGCCATGCTGCTCGCGGCACAGGCGCGCGGCTGGAACATTCACTACATGGAGCAGGGCGATCTGTATCTGCGCGACGGACGGGCGTACGCGCGCATGCGCGCGCTGCGCGTTGCAGACAAGGCCCGGCACTGGTTTGATTTCGGCGCGGAGACCACTCAGCCGCTCGCCGCGCTGGATGTGATTCTGATGCGCAAAGACCCGCCGTTCGACATGGAGTACGTGTACACCACCTATCTGCTGGAGCGCGCCGAGGCGGAAGGCGCATGGGTGGTGAATAAACCGCGCGCGCTGCGCGACTGCAATGAAAAATTATTCACCAGCTGGTTCCCGCAGTGCACGCCGTCCACGCTGGTGACGCGCGATGCGCGGCAACTGCGCGATTTTCTGCACGAGCACGGCGACATTATTTTAAAGCCGCTCGGCGCCATGGGCGGCAGCTCGGTATTCCGCGTGCGCGCGGAGGACCCCAATATCAACGTGATTGTCGAAACCATGGCCGGGGAGGGGAAGCGTTTCGTCATGGCGCAGCGTTATATCCCGGAGGTCAGCGAGGGTGACAAACGCATCCTGCTCATCAACGGCGAGCCCGTACCCTACGCCCTGGCGCGCATCCCGGCGCCGGGCGAGACGCGCGCCAATCTCGCCGCGGGCGGCAAGGGCGTGGGTGCGCCACTCACCGCGCGCGACCGCTGGATTTGCGAGCAGGTCGGCCCCGCGCTGCGCGAACGGGGGCTGTTGTTCGCGGGCCTGGACGTAATCGGCGATTACCTGACCGAGATCAACGTCACCAGTCCGACTTGTGCGCGGGAACTGGATGCGTTGTATGGACTCAACATTGCAGAACAGTTTCTCGACTGCGTCGAGAAACAAGTGGCGAGTGGCGAGTAGCGAGCGGCAATACCGGTTATGCACGATTTTCCCCGCTACTCGCTACTCGCTACTCGCTACTGCCTCATTCTGCTTTTTACCACTGTCTCATGCAGCAAACCCGACCCCCTGTATCAAGAGCAGATTCTCGCCCTGGGCGCATTGGTGGACATCAGCATCTCTGGCGTGGAGCCGGAGCGCGCGCAGCAGGCGGCGTCCGCGATCGCCCAGGACTTCAACCGCATTCACCGCACCTGGCACGCATGGCAGGAGAGCGAGCTCACGCGCATCAACGCGCAGTTGCCGGGCGGCGCACCCTTCCCGGTGCAGGCCGATCTCATACCGCTCCTCACGCGCGCGCAGGAGTTGTCGCGGCAAAGCGAGGGCCTGTTCAATCCCGCCATGGGCAAGCTCATTGGCTTGTGGGGCTTCCACAGTGACGAACCCAGGGGTCCGCCGCCCGATCCCGGCGCCATCGCCGCATTGGTCGCACAGCGCCCCGCCATGAACGACCTGCGGCTGGAAAATAGTCTGCTGCAAGGCCGCAACCCCGCCGTGCAACTGGATTTCGGCGCCATCGGCCAGGGTTATGCGGTGGACACGGCCATCGCGCATTTGCGCCGGCTCGGCATTGAAAACGCCATCGTGAACGCAAGCGGCGACATACGCGTGATCGGCAAGCACGGCGCGCGTCCGTGGCGCATCGGCATCCGCAACCCGCGCGGACCCGGCATCCTCGCCTCCATCGAGATGCAGGGCGACGAGAGCATCGTGACCTCCGGCACCTATGAGCGCTTTTTTGAACATCAAGGCAGGCGCTATCATCATATCATTGACCCGCGCAGCGGCTATCCGGCGCGCGGGCTGGCCTCGGTCACCGTGCTGCACGGCGACGCGGTCACGGCGGACGCCGCCAGCACCGCGCTGCTGGTCGCGGGGCTGAAAGACTGGAAGCGCGTCGCGCGCGCCATGGGCGTGAAGCAGGTGATGCTGATAGACGAGCAGGGCAAAGTGTACATGGACGCGGCGCTGGCCCGGCGCGTGTATTTTGAAATCACGCCCGCGCCCGATGTTGAGATTACCGGTTCGCCATGACACGCGCCGACTTTATCGTAACGCTGGCCGCCGTCGCCCTGCTGCCTTATCTGTATGTCACCCAGTGGGGCAGCGGCGCGCGCGGCGAACAGGTGCGTATATCGGTGGGCGGCAAGGAATTCGCGCGCGTGCCGCTGTACAAGGCGCAGCGGCTTGAAGTCCCCGGCGCGCTCGGCGTGAGCGTATTGGAGATCAAGGACGGTAAAGTCCGTTTCGTCGCCTCGCCTTGCCACGGCAAGCAGTGCGTGCACAGCGGCTGGCTCACTCTGAGCGGCGAGTTCGCCGCCTGTTTACCCAACCGCATCAGCGTGCAAGTAGCCGGACGTGAGCCGCGTTATGATGCCATTAATTTCTAATCTTTATTCCTTATCCCCCTCTCCCAAGGTGAAGGAGTGCGCGCACCGCGCGCCACGGCTCGACACCCTTCGCTTCGCTCTTCCCTTTCCCCTTGGGGAGAGGAAATGAGGGGGAGGGTTCCTTTTAAAATATGCCCATTAAACCATGCCTACCCTGACCGCCACCCGCGAAGACCAGCGCATCGCCTGGCTCGCCGCGCTCGCCATCACCATACACATCGCGGAGAGTGCGCTGCCCAGCCCGTTGCCGGGCGTCAAGCCGGGGCTGGCCAATGTGATTACCATCGTGGTGCTGCTGCGCTATGGGCTCGCGGCGGCGGCGTGGGTCGCGCTGCTGCGCGTGTTCGCCGGGAGCCTGCTGCTGGGCACGTTTCTCTCGCCCGCCTTCATGCTGAGTCTCTCCGGCGCACTGGCATCCCTTTGCGCGCTCGCTGCGGGTTATGGACTTGGCCGCGCATGGCCCGCCGCGCGCCTCGGCGCGCTGGGCTTAAGCGTGCTCGCCGCGCTCGCGCACATGGCGGGCCAGTTCTGGCTCGCCTATGCATGGTTCATCCCGCATCCCGGCCTGTTCTATTTATTGCCGGTGTTCATCACGGCGGCCGTGATCTTTGGCGTGCTAAGCGGTATCATTAGCCACGCCATGTTAAAGAGGTTGGAGGTCTGAAGCCTGTGGCCGCGGTGCTTGCGAGTCCGCCGCCCTGGAAT
>QZKM01000038.1 GCA_003599485.1 Gammaproteobacteria bacterium | reverse complement strand
TGGATGAGGTGCGCCGCTATGCGGATGAAGTCAAGGCGCGGCCTCCGGCGCCCATCGAGCCCCTGCCCACGGTCGAAACCTACGACAGCTACACTTACGAGGCGGCGGCCTTGCGCGATCCATTCACACCCTCACAGCTCAGCACGGCCGCCTCGGATGGTGCAGGCGGTACGCTCCGGCCTGATCTCAACCGCGCCAGGGAGCCGCTGGAAGACTATCCGCTGGACAGCCTGCGCATGGTGGGCACGCTTTCGCGCGATCGCCGGAAGTGGTCGCTGATCCAGGATCAAGAAGGCGCGATACACCGCGTGCAAGTGGGTAATTACATGGGACAGAATTACGGCAAGATCACGGCCATCACCGAACAAAGCACCGACTTGATCGAAATCGTAGACGATGGACAGGGAGGCTGGATCGAACGTCCGGCCTCCATGGCATTGAGTGAACCGACCGAAGGGGGGACAAAGAAATGACCCTGATATCTGATAAAAAAATAAACTTTTCCAATCACAGTGCGCGCGCACGCTGCGCCGCAGCGCTTGCGCTCAGCCTGATGCTCTGGGGCGCCTGGGCAGAGGCCGAACCGCCGGCGAACGGCCCCATGCTGCAGGAGATCAGCAGCTCGTCCCTGCCCGGCGGCAAGGTGCAGATCAAGCTCGGCCTGTCCGCGCCGCCGCCCGCTCCGCTCAGCTTCACCATAGATAACCCGGCGCGCATCGTGCTGGATTTCGCCGATACCGCGCAAGGTCTGGCGAAAGGTTCGCAAACCGTCGGGCTCGGCGCGGTACGCAGCGTCAGCGTGGCGAGCGCCAAGGGGCGCACGCGCGTGGTGGTGAATCTCGACAAACTGATGCCCTATGAAACGCGCAGCGAAGGCAACGACATCTATCTCACACTGGACGCAAGCGGCGGCGACGCGATGGCGAGCGCGGCGCCCGCTGCCGTTATTGCCACAGCGGCGAAGCACAGCGTGAGCAATATTGATTTCCGCCGCGGTGAGCAAGGCGAGGCGCGCATCATTATATCGCTCTCCGATCCTGCGATTGGCGTGGACGTACATCGTGAAAGCGGCAAGATCATCGCCGATTTTTTAAACACCGGCGTGCCGGAAAACCTGGAGCGCAGACTGGACGTGGCGGACTTCGCCACGCCGGTCAAGATCGTGGAAACCTCGCGCCAGGGCGCCAATACGCGCCTGGCGATCACCGCGCAGGGCGAATACGAACATCTTGCCTATCAAGCAGACAATGTATTCACCATCGAGGTGAAACCCGTCACCAAGACCGCGCTGGAAGTGGCGGAAAAAAAGAAGGCGGGTTACAGCGGCGAGAAGCTCTCGCTCAACTTCCAGGACATACCGGTGCGCTCCGTGCTGCAGCTCATCGCCGACTTCACCGGCCAGAATCTGGTCGCCAGCGACAAGGTTACCGGCAATCTTACCCTGCGCCTGCAGAACGTGCCGTGGGATCAGGCGCTGGACATCATTTTAACGAGTAAAGGCCTCAGTATGCGCCAGGCGGGTAACGTGATGGAGGTCGCCCCCATTGAAGAGGTCACGGCGCGTGAAAAACTGGAGCTGGAGGCCAGGAAACAGGTGGTCGAACTCGCTCCGCTGCGTTCCGAGTTCATCCACGTGAATTACGCCAAGGCGGCGGATCTGGCCGCGCTGCTCAAGGCCAAGGAGAACTCCCTGCTCTCGCCGCGCGGCAACGTCAGCGTGGATGACCGCAGCAACACCCTGCTGGTGCAGGACACCGAGGACAAACTGGCCGAGGTGAGAAAGCTGGTCAGCACGCTCGATATCCCGCAGCGCCAGGTGCTGATCGAATCGCGCATCGTCATTGCCGATAACCTGTTCAGCAAGGACCTGGGTATCCGCTTCGGCGCGAGCAGAGACACCAGTTCCGATGCGACAGGCGGGCGCAAAATCATCACTTCCGGCACACTGGAGGGCACCACTGAACTGAACAGAAATGCCGCCATTGGCAACCCTGGCGACAGCAATCCGATCCTGCTGCAAAGCGAACGTCTGAACGTCAATCTGCCGGTGACGGGGCCCTCCATTGCGCTGGCGCTGGCCAAGCTGCCGTTCGGCACCCTGCTGGAACTTGAGCTGTCCGCGTTGCAGGCCGAAAATCGCGGTGAGGTGATCTCCAATCCGCGCGTGGTCACCGTCAATCAAAAGGAGGCCACCATCGAGGACGGCGTGGAAATACCCTATCTTGAGGCAAGCTCCAGCGGCGCCACCACGGTCAGTTTCCGCAAAGCGGTATTGGGCCTGAAGGTGAAACCACTCATTACGCCGGACAATCACATCATCATGGATCTCACCGTCAAACGCGACACGCAAGGTGACTCCGTGAACCTGGGCGGCAACCTGTATCCCAGCATCAACACGCGCGAGGTCACCACACAGGTGGCGGTGGATAACGGCGAAACCGTGGTGCTGGGCGGCACCTATACCGCCACGGCGCGCACGATTTCGGATCGGGTGCCGTTCTTCGGCGACCTGCCCTATGTGGGATTTTTATTCAAACGCACCCAGAAGCAGGATGACAAGGCTGAATTGCTGATCTTTGTCACGCCCAAGATACTGCAAGACACCTTGGGTCTGGCGCAGTAAACGCCGCTGCTGCTTGATTTTCCGCGCCGGACGGTATAAAGATGACCGGCGGCGCACAGGGAAGAGCGCTTTAGTACTTCCCTGTACGTCATACGACGCCGGGAGCGACCATGACCAAGCCGGGCAATCTTTTTCTGGTGGGCCTCATGGGGGCGGGGAAAACCACGATTGGCAAGGCGCTCGCCAAACGGCTGCATCTGCCATTCCGCGACAGCGATCACGAGATTGAACAGCGCACCGGCGCGGCCATTCCGCTCATCTTTGATCTGGAGGGTGAAGCCGGTTTCCGGGCGCGCGAGTCGGCCATGCTCGCCGAACTGGTCACCGCAGGCCCCTTGGTGCTCGCCACCGGCGGCGGCGCGGTGCTGGATCCCGCCAACCGCGCGCTGCTTAAACAGCATGGGCGGGTCATTTATCTCTGTGCGCCCGTTGAACAGTTGTTGAAACGCACCGCCAACAGCCGCCACCGTCCCCTGCTCCGCACCCCTGATCCGCGCGCGCGCCTGGAAGAGTTACTGCGCGCGCGTGATCCGTTGTACCGTGAAACCGCCGATATCGTGATCGAGACCGGCGGGCGCGGCGTAAACAGCGTGGTGGAGGAAATTATCACTCGTTTGGAAACAGTAGCGAGTGGCGAGTAGCGAGGAAAAGCGTACACAACCAGCCTTTGTTGTCCCTCGCCACTAGCCACTAGCCACTAGCTACTTGCCACTAGCCACTAGTCCCTCGCCACTGTTTTTTTGAGATAATGACCTCATGCAAACCCTGAAACTTGATCTTGGCGCGCGCAGCTATCCGATCTACATCGGCGGCGGCCTGTTGGGGCGCGCCGGTTTGCTTGCACCCCACATCAGAGGAAAGCAGGTGATGGTGGTGAGCAACGTCACCGTGGCGCCGTTGTATCTCGATCAGACCCTCGCGGCGCTCAAGGAGTTTGAATGCCACACGCTGGCGCTGCCCGACGGCGAGCAGTACAAAACGCTGGACACGCTCAACCTGATCTTCGATACGCTGCTGCGGAAGCGCTGCGACCGTCACGTCACGCTGATTGCGCTGGGCGGCGGAGTGATCGGCGATCTTACCGGCTTCGCCGCGGCCACCTACCAGCGCGGCGTGCCGTATATCCAGATACCCACCACGCTGCTGGCGCAGGTGGATTCCTCGGTCGGCGGCAAGACCGGCGTCAACCACCCCCTCGGCAAAAACATGATTGGCGCGTTTTACCAGCCGCAATGCGTGATCGCGGACACCGACACCTTGAGCACCCTGCCGGAGCGCGAGCTCGGCGCGGGTATCGCCGAGGTGATTAAATACGGCCTGATTTGCGACCGTGAATTTTTCGACTGGCTGGAGGCGAACCTGGACCAGCTGCTGGCGCGCAACGCCGGAGCCCTGGCCTGCGCCATCGAACGTTCCTGCCGCAACAAGGCCGGGATCGTGGCGCGGGATGAGCGCGAGTCCGGCGTGCGCGCGCTGCTCAATTTCGGCCACACCTTCGGTCACGCGATCGAGACCGGTCTCGGCTACGGAGAATGGCTGCACGGCGAAGCGGTGGCCGCAGGCATGTGCCTGGCGGCGGATTTGTCGCGCCGTCTGGGCTGGATCAGCGATGCCGATCTGCAACGCATCGTGCGCCTGATCGCGCGCGCGCGTCTGCCCGTGGCCGCGCCCGCCACGCTCAGCGCGGAGCGCTTCATGGAATTGATGGCGGTGGACAAAAAAGTCAGGACGGGCAAGCTCAGGCTGGTGCTGCTTAAGGCCATCGGCGAGGCCGTGCTGACCGGCGATTTCCCCGCCGACAAGCTCATCGAAACCCTGCACCAGTCCGGCATCCCTGCTCACGCTCACGCATGACTCTCGCTCCTTACGCAGCCGACCCGGCCAAATCGCGCGGGCGGCGTTATCAGGAACCTCCGCCCGCCTACCGCAGCGAATACCAGCGCGACCGCGACCGCATCGTGCACAGCGCGGCGTTCCGGCGCCTGGAATACAAGACCCAGGTGTTCGTGAATCACGAGGGCGACATGTTCCGCACCCGCCTCACTCATTCCATCGAGGTGGCGCAGATCGCGCGCTCGGTGGCGCGCGCGCTCGCGCTCAACGAGGACCTGGCCGAGGCCATCGCGCTGGCGCACGACCTCGGCCACACGCCGTTCGGCCACGCCGGCCAGGATGCGTTGAACGACTGTATGCGTGAATTCGGCGGCTTTGAACACAATCTGCAATCGCTGCGCGTGGTGGACGAACTGGAAGAGCGTTACGCCGAGTTTCAGGGCCTGAACCTCACCTTTGAGACGCGCGAGGGCATTCTCAAGCACTGCTCGCCCGCCAAGGCGAAGGAGCTGGGCGAACTGGGCGCGCGCTTTTTGAACAAAACCCAACCCGGCCTGGAGGCGCAGCTTGCCAATCTGGCCGACGAAGTCGCCTACAACAGCCATGACGTGGACGACGGCCTGCGCTCCGGACTCATCACCCTGGAACAACTGGCCGAGGTTGAACTGTTCCGCGCGCAATACGAGCAGGTCAAAAAATCCTACCCCGCGCTCCCGGAGCGGCGCGCCATTCATGAGTCGGTGCGGCGCATGATCAACGCGCAGATCGTGGACCTGGTATCCACCAGCCGCGCGCGCATCGAGCGCGCCGCGCCTGAGCACAGCGGCGCCGTGCGCCGCCTGGCCGAACCCCTGATCGCCTTCAGCGACGTGATGCGTGCACAAGGCCTGGAATTGAAACAGTTCCTGCGCAAACACTTGTACAAACACTACCGGGTGCAGCGCATGACCAACAAGGCCGCACGCACCCTGCGCGCGCTGTTTGAGGCGTTTTTCGCCGAGCCCGGCCTGCTGCCTCCGGAGTTCGCGGCCAAGGCCGGGGCGCTGGAGCGGGCCCAGGGCAAAACCGGGCGCGCCCGCGCCATCGCCGACTACATCGCCGGCATGACCGACCGCTATGCTATCGCCGAATACGAGCGCCTGTTTACACCCCAGCAGCCTTCCTGAGCCTCATCACGTTGAGCCCCGCCGACGGTAGCGCTATACTGTTAAACCTTTTACGCCTTAGAAATGTGATAGTTAGACCAAACCGTGGTCTAACCTTTTAATGACCGCCATGCAAACCACGCAGCGCCTGAGCAGTGGCCTTTACCGCCCCGAGTTTGAAAAAGACAACTGCGGTTTCGGCTTGATTGCCCAGATGGACGGCAAGGCCAGCCACTGGCTGGTGGCGACCGCCGTCTCTTCGCTCGCCTGTCTGTCGCACCGCGGCGCCATCGCGCCCGACGGCAAGACCGGCGACGGCTGCGGTTTATTGATCAAGAAACCGGACGCCTTTTTCCGCGCCGTCGCGGGCGAACTGGGTTATACGCCCGGCAAGCATTACGCCGTAGGCGTGGTGTTCCTGAGTCAGGACCAGGCGCTGGCCGGAAAGGCGCGCGCGTGTCTCCATGAGGAGCTGCAAAAGGAAAATCTCACCGTGGCGGGCTGGCGCAGGGTGCCGGTCAACCCGGAGGCCTGCGGCGCGCAGGCGTTGAAAACCCTGCCGCTGATCGAGCAGGTATTCATCAACGCGCCGGATGATCTGACGGAAGATCATTTCGAGCGCCGCCTGTACATCGCGCGCCGCCGCGCCGAGAAGGCGCTGAACGCGGACGACGCACAGGGACGTGCTAGTGTCGCGGGAGGCAGGACGCTGGAAGCGACTGACGCCACGTTTTATATTCCCAGCCTGTCGTGCCGGGTGATCTCCTACAAGGGCCTGGTGATGCCGGCCAATCTGCCGCTGTTCTATCCCGACCTCTGCGATGAGCGCTTCGCCTCCGCGCTGGTGGTGTATCACCAGCGCTTTTCCACCAACACCTGGCCGGAGTGGCGGCTGGCGCAACCGTTCCGTTACCTGGCCCACAACGGCGAGATCAACACCCTGCAGGGCAACCGCAACTGGTCGGCGGCGCGCAGCCATACCTTCCACAGCCCGCTCATCCCCGACATGAACGAGGTGCGTCCGCTGGTGTCCATGACCGGCTCGGACTCCCTGAGCCTGGACAACATGATCGAGGCCCTGATCGCGGGCGGCATGGATATATTCCGCGCCATGCGCATCCTGATTCCGCCGGCGTGGGAGAACGTGCAGACCATGTATCCGGAGTTGCGCGCGTTCTACGAATATCACAGCATGCATATGGAGCCGTGGGACGGCCCGGCGGGCATCGTGCTCACCGACGGGCGCTATGCGGCGTGCGTGATGGATCGCAACGGGCTGCGCCCGGCGCGTTATGTGATTACCCAAGACCGTCACATCACCCTCGCCTCGGAGATCGGCGTATACCCCTACGCGCCGGGCGACGTGGTGGCCAAGGGGCGTCTTATGCCGGGCCAGATGCTGGCCGCGGACACCGCCAGCGGCGAACTGTTATTGCCGGAAGACATAGACCGCCGTCTCACGTCGCGCCGGCCCTACTCCGCCTGGCTCAAGCAACATGCGCAGCGCCTCCCCGCCGGCGCCTCTGATACCGGACCCGGGCTGGCGTGGAACCGCGACACCCAGCATATCTATGAAAAACTGTTCCAGATCACGTTCGAAGAGCGCGATCAAATACTGCGCGTGCTGGCCGAGAGCGGCCAGGAGGCGATTGGCTCGATGGGCGACGACACGCCAATGGCGGTGCTGTCGCAGCAGGTACGCTCGCTCTACGACTACTTCCGCCAGCAGTTCGCGCAAGTCACCAACCCGCCCATAGACCCGCTGCGCGAGCAAATTGTCATGTCGCTCGCCACCTGTTTCGGGCGCGAGCGCAATCTGTTCGAGGAAAGCGCCGAACTCGCCAGGCGCATCACGGCGGACTCGCCGGTGCTGTCCGAGCCGCAATTCAAGACACTGTGCGAGCTGCAAGACCCGGACTACGCGCACGCGCGCATTGATCTTAATTATCCCCTGAACGGCTCGCTGCGCGCGGCGCTGGAGAGAGTGTGCGATGAGGCCGCGGCTGCGGTGCGCGCGGGCAAGGTGATACTGGTGCTGTCCGACCGCGACATCAGCAGGGACAAACTCCCCATACACGCGCTGCTCGCCACCGGCGCGGTGCACCATCGCCTGATCCGCGAGGGCCTGCGCTGCGCCGCCAACATCGTAGTGGACACCGCCACCGCGCGCGACCCGCATCAGTTCGCGGTGTTGATCGGCTACGGCGCGAGCGCGGTGTATCCGTATCTCGCCTACGAAACCCTGCGCGATTTGATCCGCAGCGGCGAGATCAGCGGCAAGGACGTGATGAAGGTGCTGGCCAATTACCGCAAGGGCATCGAGAAGGGCCTGTACAAGATCATCTCCAAGATGGGCATCGCCACCATCGCCAGCTACCGCGGCGCGCAATTGTTCGAGACGGTCGGGCTGCATGACGAAGTGATCAAGCTGTGCTTCACCGGCACGGTGAGCCGGTTGCAGGGCGCGAAGCTGGACGATCTGGAGGCGGACCAGCGCGCGCTGGCGCGTCTGGCCTGGAATCCGCGCAAGCCGCTGGATCAGGGCGGGCTGTTGAAATTCATCTACGGCGGCGAGTATCACGCCTTCAATCCGGACGTGGTGATGACCCTGCAGTCCGCCGTCAAGACCGGCGACTATCAAAAATACCTGGAGTTCGCCCGGCTGGCAGACCAGCGTCCAATCGCCATGCTGCGCGACATGCTGGCGCCACGCGCGGACCTCACTCCGGTCCCGCTGGATGAAGTCGAGCCGGTTGAAGCCATCCTGCCGCGCTTTGACAGCGCGGGCATGTCGCTCGGCGCCCTGTCACCCGAGGCGCACGAAGCGCTCGCCATCGCCATGAACCGCCTCGGAGGGCGCTCCAATTCCGGCGAAGGCGGCGAAGACCCGCGCCGTTACGGCACCGAAAAAACTTCCAAGATCAAACAGGTCGCGGCCGGGCGCTTCGGCGTCACGCCCGCGTATCTGGTCAACGCCGAGGTGTTGCAGATCAAGATCGCGCAGGGCGCCAAGCCCGGCGAGGGCGGCCAACTGCCGGGCGAGAAGGTGAACGCGATGATCGCCGAGTTGCGCTACTCGCGCCCCGGCGTGGCGCTCATCTCGCCGCCGCCGCACCACGATATTTATTCGATCGAAGACCTGGCGCAATTGATCTTTGATTTAAAGCAAGTCAATCCGCAGGCGCTGGTATCGGTCAAGCTGGTGGCCGAGGCGGGCGTGGGCACGGTGGCGGCGGGCGTAGCCAAGGCCTACGCCGATTTGATCACCATCTCCGGCTACGATGGCGGCACCGGCGCGAGCCCGCTCACCTCGGTGAAATACGCGGGCAGCCCGTGGGAGCTCGGCCTCACGGAAACACACCAGGTGCTGCGCGCCAACGATCTGCGCGACAAGGTGCGTCTGCAAGCCGACGGCGGCTTGAAAACCGGACTCGATGTCATCAAGGCGGCGATATTGGGCGCGGAGAGCTTCGGCTTCGGCACCGCGCCCATGATCGCCCTGGGCTGCAAGTATTTACGCATCTGTCATTTGAACAACTGCGCCACCGGCGTCGCCACGCAACAGGATACGTTGCGCAAGGAACACTTCATCGGCCTGCCGGAGATGGTGGAAAACTACTTCCGCTTCGTGGCGCGCGACACGCGCGAATGGCTGGCGCGGCTCGGGCAGAAAAGCCTGGCCGGACTGATCGGGCGCACCGATTTGCTGCGCGTCCTGCCCGGTGAAACCGGCAAGCAGCGCGGCCTCGATCTTGCGCCGCTGTTATCCGACGCGGGCGTGCCGGAACACAAACCGCACTATTGCCTGCACGAGCGCAATGAGCCTTTCGACAAGGGTGAACTCGCCGAGCAGATGGTGCGCGACATGCTGGACGCCATCGAACACAAGCGCGGCGGTGTGTTCAATTACAAAATACGCAACGTCAACCGTTCCATCGGCGCGCGCATCTCCGGTGAAATCGCGCGCCGCCACGGCAACCAGGGCATGAATGATGCGCCCATCACGGTGCGCCTCAGCGGCAGCGCCGGGCAAAGCTTCGGCGTCTGGAACGCGGGCGGACTGCACCTGGTTCTGGAAGGCGACGCCAACGACTACGTCGGCAAGGGCATGGCGGGCGGCAAGATCGTGATCCACCCGCCGCGCAACAGCGGCTTTAAAACCAACGAAACCACCATCATCGGCAACACCTGTCTGTACGGCGCCACCGGCGGCAAGCTGTTCGCGGCCGGGCTGGCCGGTGAACGCTTCGCGGTGCGCAACTCCGGCGCCGTGGCGGTTGTGGAAGGCGTGGGCGATCACGGCTGCGAGTATATGACCGGCGGCGAGGTGGTGGTGCTCGGCCATACCGGCCTCAACTTCGGCGCCGGCATGACCGGCGGCTTCGCTTACGTATTGGACCTGGATGACGGATTCAGCGCACGGCATAACCCGGAGCTGGTAGACCTGCATCGCCTGCAGGGCAGGCCGTTCGAGGCGCACCGCACGCATCTGCTCGGCCTCATCCGCGAGTTCGTGAGCGAAACGGGAAGCGCCTGGGGCAAAACCGTGCTCGACAAATTCAGTGAGTACGCGGACCAATTCTGGCTCATCAAGCCCAAGGCCGCGGCGCTGGACGCCCTGCTGCTGCCGCGTCCCAAGTCCATCCATGATGAACCGCTGCGCGCGCCGGTCAAGCTCTACGGGCGCGGCGGCGCAATGGCGGGCGCGCGTCCGCACCGGCAGGCCGATTAAATCCGCCCCCCGTTCAAGCAAGCAGCCATGCCAAAAAATTATTTTCAGTTTCTCGATGTTGCGCGCGCGGACCCGGAAAAGACGCCCGCCGTCATCCGTATCCACAAATCATCTGAAATCTACGGCCAGTTCGACGCCGGCGCCGCCGCCAAACAGGCCGCGCGCTGCCTGGGCTGCGGCAATCCCTATTGCGAATGGAAATGCCCGGTGCACAACTATATTCCGAACTGGCTCAAGCTGATCGAGGAAGGCAACCTGTTCGAGGCCGCGGAGCTGTCGCACAAGACCAACTCCCTGCCCGAGGTGTGCGGGCGCGTGTGCCCGCAGGATCGCCTGTGCGAAGGCGCCTGCACGCTCAATGACGGCTTCGGCGCGGTGACCATAGGTTCGATTGAAAAGTACATCACCGACGAAGCCGTAAAACAAGGCTGGCGTCCCGACATCTCGGGCGTGGTAATGAACGGCAAGCGCGTGGCCGTCATCGGCGCGGGCCCGGCGGGCCTGGGCTGCGCCGACGTGCTCACGCGCAACGGCGTGAAGGCGGTGGTGTATGACCGTTACCCCGAAATCGGCGGCCTGCTCACCTTCGGCATCCCCGAATTCAAGCTGGAGAAGCACGTGGTCAAGACACGGCGCATGCTGATGGAAGGCATGGGCGTCGAATTCCGTCTGAATACCGAGATCGGCAAGGACATCGCCTTCAAGAAACTGCTGGACGAATACGACGCCGTATTCCTGGGCATGGGAACGTATAAATATATGAAGGGCGAGTTTCCCGGCGAGAATTTACCCGGCGTGCACGAGGCGCTGCCCTATCTCATCGCCAACATCAATCGCCCGCTCGGCTTTGAAAAAAAGCCGGATGACTTCATAGACATGAAAGGCCAGCGCGTGGTGGTGCTGGGCGGCGGCGACACCGCCATGGACTGCAACCGCAGCGCGATCCGCCAGGGCGCGGCGAGTGTCACCTGCGCCTACCGGCGCGACGAGGCCAACATGCCGGGCTCGCGGCGCGAGGTGGCCAACGCCAAGGAAGAAGGCGTGCAGTTCCTGTGGAACCGTCAACCCATCGAGATCGTAGGCAAGGGCAAGGTGGAAGGGGTCAAGGTCGTCACCACCGCGCTCGGCGCGCCCGACGCGCGCGGCCGCCGCACCCCGCAACCCGTGCCGGGCAGCGAGGAGATCATCCCCGCCGACCGCGTCATCATCGCCTTCGGCTTCCGCCCCAGCCCCGCGCCGTGGTTTGCCGGTTTCAACATCGCGCTGGACGCACAGGGCCG
>QZKM01000050.1 GCA_003599485.1 Gammaproteobacteria bacterium | reverse complement strand
CGCCGTTGCCGAGCACCGCGTGGCCCGCGCCGGTTTCCAGGATGCCGGCGGGAGAGATACGCAGATCCCCGGCGCGTGTGTACGCCTCCTTGCCGTTCTTGTCCTGCACCGCGATGAAACCGCTGCCGTTGATGGCGACATCCAGCTCCGCGCCGGTGGTGCGGATCATGCCGGATGAAAAATCCACCCCACCCCGCCGCGCCTGGCTGTAAATCTGGCCCGTTTTGTCATTCGCCGTGAGCGGCAGGCTGGCAAAGGACAGCAGGTCGGCCCGGAAGCCGGTGGTGCTGGCGTTGGCGAGGTTGTTGCTGTGCACGGCCTGGGCGCGTTCAATTTGCCTGGCGCCGGACATCGCGGCATAGAGGACCTGATCCACGGTAATATCCTGAAAAAATGTTTAATTAACGGATGTTGATGATGGCCTGGGTCACGGTATCCAGCGCGCTGATGACCTGCGCGTTGGCCTGGAAGTTGCGCTGCGCGGTAATCATGTTCACCAGTTGCTCAGTGAGGTCCACGTTGGAACCTTCCAGCGCGCCTGACTGCAACACGCCCAGGCTCGCCGTGCCCGGCGCGCCGGTCAGCGCAGCGCCGGATTCGAAGCTCTCCGCCCATCCCGTGTTACCCAACTGACGCAAGCCTTGCGCATTGCTGAAGTTGGCCAGCGCCACCTGGCCCAGGGCGCGCGACTGGCCGTTGGTGTAACGCGCGAACACTACACCGCCGCTGTCTATGTCCACGCCGCTCAAGCGCCCGGTGGTGTAGCCGTCCTGAGTGAGCGAATTGACGCCAAACGGGCTGCCGAACTGCGTGCTGGCGGCATAATCCAGCGCCAGTGTCATGGCCGCGCCGCCGCCGCCCGGAGTGAAGGACGGAGAGGTAAGCGTGGTGGGCGGCACGGCTGCGCCGTTCACGCTGGCCAAGGCGCCGCTGGTAGAGAAACCAAGCCTGTCCGGACCGTCCACCAGCGTGCCGTCCACATATAAATAGGTTTCCCAGGTATTGGGCGTCGCAGTCTTGCGGTAATACATGGTGGCCAGGTGCGACGAGCCCAGCGAGTCATAAATGGTGAGCGAGGTGGAGTTGTTGTAGCTGGTGGCGTCACTCGGGTTGAGCGCGCCTTGCACGCTGCCGTTGCCGGTACCCGTGACATCAGATGCGCCGGAACCGGTTAATTGCGTCAGGCCGCTGGTGTTGATCGTCAGCGGCACCGTGCCTTGCCCGCCCGCGCCGTCCGGATCCCAGTTCAAGGTTATACTGGTGGTAGTGCCGATGGTGATGCCGGTAGTGGTGCTGCCGCTGGTCGTAGCCGGTGTGGTCGAGGCGCCGCCGACGAGCAGTTCGGCCCCCCACACGTTGCCCGCGCCGGAATAGGTAAAGCGCAGCGAGGCGTTGCTGACCGAATTGCCGTAGGCGTCTACCAGGGTGAAATTGGCGGTGGTGAAGGGACTGCCGCCGCCGTCGGTGCGCAGCGTCTGCGCGCCGCCCAGCGTGATGGCCGATGACGCAGTGGGCGCCAGCGGCACACTGGCCGCGGCGTTCAGGTTAAGTCCCACGGTTACCGCCGAGCTGACCTTGGGCGCGATGTCGGAGGTGGAGAGCTGCAAATCGCCTATCGCCCCGGTGATGTTGCCGAGGGCGTCGGCCTGGAACGCGGTCAGGCGCTGGTCGGCGCTGTTTACGATATAACCGTTGCGATCCACACTGAAGGCCCCGGCGCGTGAGTAGGTTATCGTGCCGTTGTCACTCAGGCGGAAGAAGCCCTGGCCGTTGATGGCGAGATCGAGCGCATTGTTGGTAAAAGCCACATTGCCCTGGGCAAACTGCTGCGCCACCGATGACAGGCGCACGCCGCTGCCGATGGCGTTGCTGGCTGTGCCGATGTTGCTCGCTGCGTAGATGTCGGCGAACTCGGCGCGCGACGATTTGAATCCGGTGGTGCTGCTGTTGGCGATATTGTTCGAAATAACGCCCAGGTCCGCCGAGGCGGAATTGAGCCCGCTTAATGCCGTGCGAAATGACATGGTAACCCTCCTTTAAAATTTTTTACAAAATCTGTTCGATGTCGGCGAGACTCACCGCGCCGAGGCCGGCAAGGCTGATCACCAGACCTTCGGCGCCGAGCGCGACGCTTTCCACCCTGGCCTGCACCAGCGTGCCGAGCGCCGTGCTCTTGCCGTCCAGCAGCGCCTCGGCCTTGATCGCGTAGCGGCCGGGGCTTGCCGCCTGGCCGTCGTCGCGCAGGCCGTCCCAGCTGAATTGCACCACGCCGCTTTGCTGTGCGCCCAGGTTCAGACGCCGCACCAGCTGGCCGTTGCTGTCGTAGATGCTTACGTCGAGCTGCGTGGTGCTGGAGGGCAGGCCCGCTACGCCGCTCAGACTCCCGCCCGCCTCCAGGGCGCCGATGGCGCTCGGCACCAGTACGCTGCGTCCGATCAGCGCGGCGGCTTGCAGGGTCTGGTTGGCCTGCATCGAGCTGGCGAGCTGGCTGAACGAGTTTTGCAAATCCTGAATGCCGCTCACGGTGCTGAATTGCGCGATCTGGCCCAGAAACTCGTTGCTCTCCAGAGGCTTGAGCGGGTCCTGATTCTTGAGCTGGGTGGTCATGAGCTTCAGAAAATCCTCCTGTCCCAGTTTGTTCTTGGCCGCGCGCGTGACAGCGGGCTGCGCCAGCCCCAGGGCCTCGAATGGGTTAGTGGTTTGCACGCTGCTCATGGATCTACTCCTATTGGCCGATGGTGAGGGTACGCAACATCAACTGCTTCACGGAATTCAATACCTCGACGTTGCTTTGATAGGAGCGCGAGGCCGAGATCATGTTCGCCATCTCCTCGACCGCGTTGACGTTGGACAGGTACACGTAGCCCTGTTTGTCCGCCAGGGGATTGCCCGGCTCATAGCGGCCTTGCGCCGGGGTGCGGTTTTGCACGATGTCGAGCACGCGCACCGCGACGCTGGACCCTGCTTCATCGCCCATGGCGCTGTTTAATACTGCGGTGAACACGGGGTGGCGCGCGCGATAGGCGGTGGCGGGACTGCCGCTCACGCTTTCCGCGTTGGCGAGGTTGCTTGAGGTCACATTGAGGCGCACCGACTGCGCGCTCATGCCGGAACCGGCGACGTCGAATACGTTAAAAAGAGACATGGCTTATTCTCCGCGTATCGCGCTTTGCAGGGTCTTGAGCTGGCCGCTGATGAAGGTCAGGCTGGCCGAGTAGCGCAGCGCGTTTTCCGCAAACGCAGCCTGTTCCATCTGGGTGTCCACGGTGTTGCCGTCCAGGCGCGGCAGGGTGGGGACGCGGTACAGCAACTCAGCGCCAAAATCTACGGAGCCAGGCTGCAAGTGAGCGGCGTGGGTAGCCGTGAGGGCGGAGCCGGCGCCGCCCTGGGTGTTGCTCAAGATACGCTGAAAATCAATATCGCGCGCCTTGTAGTTCGGAGTGTCCGCATTGGCAAGATTTCTTGCAATCAACTCCGCGCGCCGCGCGCCCACGCGCAGGGCATCGGTATGCGGCG
The DNA here is from genome assembly GCA_003599485.1 of Gammaproteobacteria bacterium. Classification (GTDB taxonomy): domain Bacteria; phylum Pseudomonadota; class Gammaproteobacteria; order SURF-13; family SURF-13; genus SURF-13. The sequence goes on along the minus strand of QZKM01000050.1, from coordinate 8,942 downwards.
CTAAAAATTGGTCGAGTGTTATCGGCATCGCCAGCTCCAACTTTAGTTTTCGTTGGTATCTGAGCAATGGCTATGCCAGGAATACAGTTTCCTTTAGAAACAGTGTGTTACCGTCAAGAGTGAGAGAGGATGCGCGCGGAAGGCGGCAATAATCTTCCGCATGGGAGGCGAATCGGATAGAAGCGCGGCCGGGGAAAGTCCCGCGCGGGGGCTACCACCTTCTTGCTAAGGCGCGCAGGCCGTTGCACCCCTGGCGGCCAACGGATAGCTGCCGCCTGATTCCAGCACCCGTCCGCCGTATTCCGCAAGCAGGGGTGCGGCGGCGAGGCGCAATTCCTTGTGGTATTGCGGCTTCAGGTGCGATATCCACAGTTGTGGTTTGCGGCGCAGCAGAGCGAGGTCGCGCTTGAGTATGGCCGGCGTCATGTGCCCGGAGAGCCGGGCAAGCTCGTGCATATGATCGGGGTAGGACAATTCCGTCACCAGTACGTCGAACGGATCAGCCTGCGCCAGCGCGGAGAGCGAGCGGGTGTCGCCGGTGAAGGCAAAGCTCATGCCGTCATGTTGCAGGATGTAAGAGAGGCCGGGCACGGTGTGATCCATGGCTGCGCCGCAGACGCGCCAGCCGCCGATCTGCACCGTTTCCTGCACTTTGATCTCGCGGAACCTGACCAGCGGGCTATCCTGCTGCTGGATAAGCGGCAGTTCGGAAAAGTCGGGATAGATTTCCCAGTTGAATACGTGATCTTTCAGGGCGCTGAGGGTTTCGGCGCGGGCATAAACCGTGACCGGCTGTTTACGCAACAGGTAGATGCGCTCCAGGAACAGCGGCAGCAGCGCGATGTGATCCTGGTGCGAGTGGGTGATGAGGACGTGGTCTATGAGCGCCATGTCCTCAGAGGACATGGCGCCAAGACCCGTCCCGGCATCAATCAAAATATGCTCGCCGACGCGGAAACAGGTGGTGAGCAGATTGTCGCCGCCGCCGCCGCTGCAGCCCAGGATTGTTATCGCGCCGCCGCTCATCATGGTGAGCCAAGCTTACGTCATTTTCAGCCGGTAGACCACGGTGGATTCGATGCGCGCCATGTCAAACAGCTCGGTGCAGCCTGCCACGGACTCGGCGCTGCCCAGCACCAGATAACCCTGCGGCTGCAATGCGGCGGCAAAGCGCCGCAAGATGTCCTGCTTCAAGTCATTTGAAAAATAGATCAGCACATTGCGGCAGAAGATGACGTCGAACTTTCCCAGCGCGCTGAAACTTTGCTTGAGATTCCACTCCTTGAACTGAACACGCGTGCGGATTTCATTCCTTACCCGCCACAGGCCGCCGCCTTGCGGCTCAAAAAAGCGCTGTTGGCGTTCAGCGGACAAACCGCGCGTGAGGCTCGCGGCGTCATAAACGCCCGACTGGGCTTCCTTGAGCATGGAGGCGGAGATATCGGTGGCGGTGATCTCCGCGCCCAGCGGCAGGCTGCCGGGCTTGCTCCACAGGTATTCCTGCAGCGCCATGCTGAGCGAGTACGGCTCCTGTCCGGAGGAGCAGGCCGCCGACCAGAAGCGCAGGGTCCGTTTTTGCCGCAGGGCGAGTTCGGGCAGTATCGTCCGTTTGAGTACTTCAAACGGCTGCACGTCGCGGAACCAGAGGGTTTCGTTGGTGGTCATCGCGTCTATCACCCGTTCACGCAGGACCCGGTCCTGCCCGCTGTTGAGCCTGTCCACCAGTTGCCCCACGCCGGGAATGGCATATTCATCGAGCAGGCGGCGCAGCCGGCTGCTGACCAGATAGTGCTTGTTGTCGCCGAGACTGATGCCGCTGTTTTGCTCCAGGAACAGCCGGAAGCGCTCGTAATCTTCGAGTGTGACGTCGTTCACGCGGTATCTTGATCGCCGTATCCCGTGCCGCCGGCCTGCCTCAGGGCAAGATGACGGCCGGGCATCGCGCCGGATGGTATAATGAGACCGTAAACTTGCAAAGTGGCGATGACTGTTGGTAATGTTCCAGAGTGAACAACATACCTAATATTGCCCGGAAATGCATCTGCAATGGCCAAAAACCTGCTTGAAATTTTCAATATCCTGGTTCCCATCAAGGATCTCAAACCCAAAAATTTCCGGGAATTGGCGCGCCTGGTTACCCTGGAAGAGGTTGCGCCAGGGCGCCCCCTGTTCAAGCCGGGCGAGACGGACAAATATACCCTCTATGCGCTTTCCGGCGAGATTATCCTGGGCGGCGGCGCGGAGGCCGTCACGCTGGCGGGCGGCAGCGAGGCCGCGCGCTTTCCCGTCGGGCATAATCAGCCCCGACATTTCAGCGCCATCGCCAGGACGCCGGCCACCATCTTGCGCGTGGACAGCGCCGTGCTGGACATGATGCTCACCTGGGATCAGTCGGCGGGCTGCGTGGTGGCGGAGATTTCCACCGCGGGCGGCGCGGACGATGACGACTGGATGACACAGATGCTGCAGTCCAGGGTGTTTGAAAAGGTGCCGCCCATGAACATTCAGTCCATCTTCATGCGCATGGAGCCGGCGCCAGTGAGGGCGGGGCAGGTCATCATCAAGCAAGGCGATGAAGGCGATTATTACTATGTTATCCGACGCGGCAGGGCGCGCGTGACGCGCAAGACCACGGAACAACGCGAGGTCGCGCTGGCCGAGATCGGCGTGGGCGACGGTTTCGGCGAAGAGGCGCTGATATCCAACGCCCCGCGCAACGCCACCGTCACCATGCTCAGCGACGGAGAGTTGATGCGTTTGTCGAAAAAGGATTTCGTCTCGCTGCTCACCGAGCCGGCGTTAAAATGGGTCGAGTTCAGGGCCATTCCTGCATTGCTGCAACAGGGCGCACAGTGGCTGGACGTGCGCATGGAGGCCGAGCACCGGTACTCCGGCATCGCGGGCAGCATCAACATTCCCCTTGCCATGCTGCGCATCAAGGCCGCCACGCTCGATCCAAAACGTAAGTACATCGTCTACTGTGATACCGGCAGTCGCAGTTCCGCGGCCGCCTTTCTGCTGGGGCAGCGCGGTTTCGACGTCGTGGTGCTGAAAGGCGGCATCGGCGCCGCACGCGCCCCCGCCGCGTAACGGGCGCTATGCAGCGGCCTTCAGGTAACCCAGCACCGCCTTGGCGAGCTCGTCCGCGCTGAATTTTGGCAGGAATTGGTCCGCTCCCACTTTTTTCACCAGCGCGGTGTTGAACACCCCGCTCAGGGAGCTGTGCAGCAGGACGCGCAGGTCCTTGAGCCGCTCGTCCCTGCGGATTTCCGTGGTCAGCGTGTAACCGTCCATCTCCGGCATTTCGATATCCGAAATCACCATCAGCAACCGTTCCGTAATGGGCGCGCCTTCCGCCGCCCAGCGCTGCAACTGCTCCAGCGCCTCGCGCCCGTCGTTGGCCACCGTGCAGGCTATGCCGATCTGCTCCAGGGTGCGCGCCACCTGCTTGCGCGCCACGCCGGAGTCATCCACCACCAGCACGTTGCGGTTGGCCTGTTTGCCGGCGCTGTCCTGCACCAGCGCCTGCGACACCTCCATCTTGATGCCCGACACCTCGGCCAGCACCTTTTCCACGTCTATGATCTCGACCAGTTCGCCGTCCAGATTGGTGACGGCGGTCATGTAGCTGTTTGCGCCGCTGCCCTTGGGCGGGGGCAGGATGTCCTGCCATTTCATGTTGATGATGCGCTCCACGCCGCCCACCAGAAAACCCTGTACCGAGCGGTTGTATTCGGTGATGATGACATAGCAGCCCGCGCAGTCGGCGAGCGGACGGCCGCCAATGGCGGCGCTCAGGTCGAGCACTGGGATGGTTTTGCCGCGCATGTGCGCCACGCCGCGCACCATGCTGTGTGACTTGGGCACGCGGGTGAGCGGCGGACACTGAATCACTTCCTGCACCTTGAACACGTTGATGCCGAAGCGCTGTTTGCCGTTGAGACGGAATAACAACAACTCCAGGCGGTTATGTCCGGCGAGCTGCGTGCGCTGGTTTACGCCTTCCATTACGCTGGCCATGTGCCCTCCTGTGATTGCCTTTCTGCGGATGCTGGGGTGGAAGCGGTCTGAATGAGTTAGCGGCCACGCGCGGCGTTTTCTTTAGCCGTATGCGGCACAACACTTGCAGCAATTGCTTATGGCCGATTGCACGAGCTGCGCTCTTGGTATGAAAAGAACTGAATTTCAACAAGTTACGCTACCGGAGCGGCAACATGAAAACTGTCGTTAATTTGGCGCGCCATGGGATACTGGCTGGATTGTGCTTAAGCGGGGGTATGCTGTGCGCGGCGGAACAGTATCAGGCGCTGGAGCAGGTTCAAACGGCGGCGCGCGAGTTTGTGCTACGGCAGATGGCCGCAGACGGCGCGCGGCAGGGCGAGCAGGAGGTGAGCACGGGCGCTTTGGACCCGCGTTTGCAACTCAGCCGCTGCGCGACTCCCCTGGAGGCGTTTGCGGCGAACGGGACGCGCTACATCGCCGGCGCGGGCAGCGTGGGTGTGCGCTGCGCCGCGCCCAAGCCCTGGTCGGTGTACGTGCCGGTGCAGGTGACCCGCTACGCTGAAGTCGTGGTGGCGGCGCGCAGCTTGGCGCGCGGAACACAGCTCGCCGCGGACGACGTGCGTCTGGCCCGGCGGGAGATCAGGGGCGCAACGGATTATTTTACCGATGTACAGCACGTGATAGGCAAGCAGGTAAAGCGCCCGCTCGGCGGCGATGCGGTGCTGACGGCGCAGGTTATAGAATTGCCGCGCCTGGTGCGGCGTGAGCAGCGTGTCACCATTCTGGTGCTGGGCGAAGGGGTGGAAGTGCGCATGGCGGGCGAGGCGCGGGGTGACGCCGCACAGGGCGAGCCGGTCAAGGTGCGTAACCTGATCTCCAAACGCATCGTGGAGGGGGTGGCCACCGCCCCCGGCGTGGTGACGGTGCGCCCATGAAGGCAGCTTCATAAAGTTGGCTAAAGTTTTGCATACATACTCCGATAAATGAATTTGAGTCGGAATCCGCCGTGTGAGACTCAAGAGGTAACATAAATGTCTAATCAAATCAATATATTGAGCAGAGTCATGCAAAATCGCCCGCACGCGACAGAGCAAACGGACACCGCGCGCAGCGCAACGGAAACAGGGCCAGGCGGCGCATCCTCAAAAAACACCACCCCTTCGGACACCGTGAGCCTGACCGATGGCGCGGCGCGCCTGAAGCGGCTGGAGCAGACCCTGACCAGCGTGCCCGTGGTAGACCAGGCGCGCGTTGCGGCGATCAAAAAACAACTCCACGAAGGCCGTTATGAGGTGGATGCCGAGAAGGTGGCGCAAAAACTGCTGGACTTTGAGCAGGCCTTCGGCGGCAAGCTCAAGGCATAACATGTGAAGGAGAGAACCGCGGTGAACCAGGCTGAATTGAAGCAACGCATGACGATGCTGTTTGAACTGGAGATCGAGAGCGTGACGGAACTGCTGCGCATCCTGGATGATGAGCGAGACGCCTTGATGAAGCATGATCCACACGTCATTGAACAGATCGCCCAGAAAAAGCTGCGCCACCTGGATGATATTGAAGATTGGGGGCGCAAGCGCGATGCGCTGTTGCGCAGCGCGGGCTACCCCTGCACGCGCGAGGGTATCATGCGCTACCTGGCGGAGCACACTGATACCGGGCTCGACGGTCATTGGAGGGCGCTGGAGCAGTTGCTGCATCAGTGCCAGCAGCAGAATGAGGTCAACGGCGGCGTGGTCAGCCTGAGCCGCCGTCACGTGCAGCGCGCGCTCGGCATCCTGCGCGGCTTGCCCGCCGAGCAAAGTCTTTACAACGCCGCCGGCAACGCCGAAGAAATACCCTTTTCTAAAACCCTGGCTACGGCCTGAATGTAATTGGCGCGGACATTGTCCGCCTCACCGCCTACGGGTAGAGGGCGCCGGTTCATTCCATCAACTGCAGGCGTTCGTATCATGATGCAAGCTCACGCGGCGCAGCCCGCACGCATGGCCCATGAGGAGCAGGTCGAGCGGATCACCCAGCGCGGCCGCATCGCGGAACTGCTCACGCGCCTGCATCGTGCACGCGCGTTACTCAGTGTAAAAATCCCCGGCCACGCCGATTCCTACAGCAGCGCCGTGCTCAAGGTGATGCCGGAACAAGGCTGCCTGCTGCTGGATGAGCTTTATCCCGCGCCCGGTCATCAATTGTTTTTGCACAGCGCGCGCGCCGCGATCCAGGGCCGTCTCAACGGCGCGTTGATCGAGTTCGACGCCGATCTGCTCGACACCGGCCGGCACGCCGCCATCGCGTTTTACAGAATCGCCTTGCCCGGCCGGGTGCGCTACACGCAGCGGCGGCGCGCGTACCGGGTCACCCTGGACGCCGGGCAGGCGGTGCCGCTTTCAATAGGTGCTCCCGGAGAAGGGCTGTATCGCGGCGTATTGCACGATCTGTCCGTAAGCGGGATCGGCGCGCAATTTGCGCAACACGCGCCGCCGCGTTTGCAACAAGGGCAGGTGCTATCCAATTGCCTGCTGCAATTGTCACCTTCCCGCCAGCTTAACAGCCAGATTGAAGTGCGCTTTCTGAGCTACGACAGGTTTTATGGCCGCACCCGCCTGGGCGGGCGGTTTATCGGCTTGGAGGCCGCCCAGCAACAACTTGTCGAACGCGCCGTCGCCGCCCTGGAGCGCAACCGCCGCCGGCAGGGCGAGGCGCACGGCGCCGAGCGTCCGCACAGGGAGGTGCGGGCCGGTGTGAAGAAGTAGACGGATGCGGCGCCAGGGATGGCGAAGAGACTGGCAAGGTTGTCCTCATCCCCATCCCTTCTCCCAAAGAGGGAGAAGGGGGCGAGCCGAGGCGCTGTGCGCGGCCTTATATGATTTGGTCGGGGTGAGAGGGTGAGGCGCGAAGCGCCGAACGCCACGCCAGGGAAGGCGTGGCCGGTGTTTACAAGAAAACTGAAGTCTCGCCAGGGAGGGCAAAGATGCTGCTGAAAATATTGATTGGTCGGGGTGAGAGGATTCGAACCTCCGGCCCCTAGCTCCCGAAGCTAGTGCTCTACCAAGCTGAGCTACACCCCGATCAGTGATTGCGTGTTACGGAAAACTCCGCGAGCGCAAACAAGGCGTCGCGGTACGGCGAGGACGGGATCGGCGCGAGGGCGGCCGCCGCACGCGCGGCCTCCTGCTCGGCCGAGCGCGCAGTGTACGCGAGTGCGCCGCTGCTTTCAACGGCGCGCTGCACGGCGCCGATATGCTCCAGCGCGCCCTGCTCGATGGCGGCCCGGATCAGCGCGGCCTGCTCTGGCGTGCCGTGGCGCATGGCGTAAATGAGCGGCAGGGTGGGCTTGCCCTCGGCCAGGTCGTCGCCGATGTTTTTGCCCGTTTCTCCGGAGGAGGCGCCGTAATCCAGCACGTCGTCTATCAGCTGGAACGCCGTGCCGAGGTGCATGCCGTAGGCGGCGAGCGCCTGCTCGACGGCGGCTTCCTGCCGGGCGAGCACCGCGCCCAGCCGGCAGGCGGCCTCGAACAGTTTAGCGGTCTTGCTGCGGATCACCGCGAGATAACGTTGTTCGGTGACGTCCGGGTCGTGGCAGTTCAACAGCTGCATCACCTCGCCCTCGGCGATGGTGTTGGTGGCGTGGGCGAGGACGTCCATCACCCGCATTTCGTTTGTTTCCACCATCATTTCGAACGCGCGCGAGTAGAGAAAATCGCCCACCAGCACGCTCGCCTCGTTGCCCCACAGGGTGTTGGCGGTGTCCTTGCCGCGCCTGAGTTCCGAGCCGTCCACCACGTCGTCGTGCAGCAGCGTCGCGGTGTGAATGAATTCGATGATGGCGGCCAGGTTGACATGCTGTGCGCCGCTGTAACCGCAGGCGCGCGCGCCGAGCAGGGCCAGCATCGGACGCAGGCGCTTGCCGCCGCTGTTGACGATATACGTCCCGATCTGGTTGACCAGCGCCACCCCGGAAGAGAGGCGCCGCTGGATCAGCGCGTTGACCGCGCGCATCTCCGCGCCGATCAGCGCCTGCACGGCTTCGAGGCTCATGGACGGGCTATGGGTTTGACCTGCCAGCATGGGACATACTATAATAATTAGCTTAATTTCAGTTGGCCCCGGTCAAACCGCGGGCCGTGGAGCGGGAACATGTATGCGGTTATTGTAACAGGCGGCAAGCAGTACCGGGTGGCGCAAGGCGAAAAGCTGCGCGTGGAGAAACTCGACGCGGCGGAAGGCGCCACGGTCGAATTCGACCAGGTGCTGATGGTGGGCGAGGGCGACAGCGCCAAGATCGGCGCGCCGCTGGTGGCGGGCGGCAAGGTCACGGCCAGGGTCACCGCGCAGGGCCGCGGCGACAAGATCAAGATCATCAAATTCCGCCGCCGCAAGCATCACATGAAACAGATGGGACACCGCCAGTCCTACACCGAAGTCGAAATCACCGGCATCACCGGCGCTTAAAGGAGCAAGCCATGGCACATAAAAAAGCAGGCGGCAGCACGCAAAATGGCCGCGACTCCCATTCCAAACGGCTCGGCGTCAAGCGCTTCGGCGGCGAGCAGGTGCTGGCGGGCAATATCCTGATCCGTCAGCGCGGCACCCAGGTGCATCCCGGCGCCAACGTCGGCATCGGGCGCGACCACACTCTGTTCGCCAAGACCAGCGGCAAGGTGCAGTTTGATTTCAAGGGCAAGCCCAAGCGCAGCTACGTGAGCGTGGTGAACGGCTGACGCCGTACAACCTCTATTGTGGCAGCATGGCAAGGCCCCGGATGCGGGGCTTTGTCGTTTTAGAGGGCCAGCAAGCTGTTTTTCAACAGCCTGCTATAATGCGTATAACCGATTCAGGAATGCGAAAGGTGAGCTGCGAAGCAGCGAACGCCAGGCCATGGATGGCTTGGCTGTGGTATAGAGAAACCATGCTGTGACGCCAGGGACGGCCTCGCTGCTGTGAGG
>QZKM01000008.1 GCA_003599485.1 Gammaproteobacteria bacterium | reverse complement strand
AGTTGAGGCGCACCCCGAGTGATTAAGGATAGAATGATTCTATCCTTAATCACAAGCGGGCGACAGCCGCGACCGGAGGGAGCGGTGACGGCTCGAACGCGGGGTTATGCCTCACCGTGAAAGTCACGTTCGGTCATCCCAATAATACGGTCGGCCTCACTGAGCCCCCACTTCAAGCTTACCGCCGCTTGGAAATTCGTCTTCAGCGTCGGGTCGGTCTCCGCTCGAAGGTCGAACATGTACTTCGAGAAGTGCTTTTCGATGCTTGCGCAGAACAAAGCTGGATTGATGATGACGGACTCAAGATGGCCGTCCTTGACGAATTGCCCGTCGCGTCTCGGCCACGTCACAGTCAATGGTTCGGCACGCACATCACTGAAGAAGACTCTATTTCGAAAGAGCCCATCGTGCACGAACCCACAGCGCGCTTGCACGTAAAGCGCATTCACGACCTCGTCAAAAACATGCGCCCCGGCGGGATCTGGGGTGAACACTCGCTTGAACCCCCGGCGAAAGAACTCCTTGGATCTACCGTTGCTGTCCTCGCCCGAACAGTAGATCTCGATACCCTCGAAGTACCCGATCGAAAGCGCGACTGCGGGTACGGTACCGTCGCCGTGTGGCATCTTGTTGAGCAGTTGCTTGGCCGGTTCCAGTAGCCAGTGCCGCATGCGGTCTTCGAACACATCCAGGAGATCGGCGTAGCTCGGTGCGTCGAGTTTCTCGTGGGTGAAGCTTGGGCTGATGAAGTACGAGGTCATAGGCTGCGCTGTGGGGCATAACGGGGCGCGAGTTGAAGCGCACCCCGAGTGATTAAGGATAGAATGATTCTATCCTTAATCACGAGCGGGCGACAGCCGCGACCGTAGGGAGGGTCAAGTCGCGTCCCGTTGAGAGGCGCGCGCCTAGCGCCCCCGCGGGGATGACAGAAACCGGCACGCGATGTGATTCCATTTCTTTGAAGAAACCTTTGCAGGTCATGGCGCTGCGCGCCGCTCAACGTTTGAAATCAGCGGCACGCTTTAGCGGGTCCGCTGGATTGAATGGTTAGGTTCTGTGGCAAACCAAGGTCTGAATACAGAGCCCCCAATACGTCATTCACCCTTGAAGCAACCAAGTCGTAAAGTTCGTATGCACTAGAAACAATTTCTGGGGCAGGATCTTTAGACGCGAGCCACAGTTCCAAGTTAAACCCCATTCCCATCTGCAAAAATAGATGCTCAAAGCTTTGCCTAGAATTCGGTGAAATCAAGAGTTCATTGCTTTCGAGCGATCTGGTTATATTTTCGTGATGACTTAGCAAAGAAATGTTTTCTTGCTCGGTGAGTGATTCGGTACGAGACTCAAACTCTGATTCATTTCTAAATTCAGCGCTGCGTGCATTGCAGTATCTACGCAGTGCAAGAAGATGGCCGGATAGGGTTTTGAATACTGCGAGCCGTTCTGTCAGCAATACGTCAGACCGTTTCAGTTCGGTCTTAAAACTTTCAAGAATTTTGTCATATTCATGCTTTATCGAGCTATCAAGACGCGACTTGAGCCACCATCCAAGAACGGTAGTGCATGCTCCTACTATCGCGGTGATACCAAAATAGTCGGCTAAATTCATGTGAACCTAACGCTTAGCTTGAGGGGCTGCCGGAGCCCGAAGGGCGGAGGGAACCGAGAAGCGCAGCTTCTCGGCAGTCCCCTCGAAGCGATGGTTAGAGCGCTTAGTCGACATGAAACGATTTCTCTCCGATATCACTGACTAATTGCACGCGCTTGCGCACCAGACTAGCCAGGTCAGTGAGTTCTTCTGGCTTGGCGCCCGAGACTTGCGCAAAGAGGTAGTCACGCACGGAAAGTTGAAGCAGACACTGAGCACGCATAAGGCGAAGCCACATTGCCCAATTCGGCACGCCGAGACGAGCATGCTCAAAGAACTTGTCAGAGAGCCCGTTCTCCTCAAGGATCAAACCGCCGTCTTCAATAAAGGTGGCCGCGGTATCGAGCTTTTCGATGTCCTCTTCGGTGAGCCAATAACGATAGGCCATTTCTAGGCCGGAATCGACCTCGTCGTCGGCGGGCCGGTAGCGCTCGGGGTGTGCAGGCAGGAGGCCACGAATGCTCGGCGGAAGAAGACCAAGACTGACGGCGAAGTCCTGCACGGCGCTACTGGAGAGCACTAGCCCTTCAATTTGCGGGCGTTCCCACAATGAGACTTTGACCCGAGGGTTGTTTCGTTTCCATGCGTCAATGTTGTCGCGACATGGATTGGTGAAATGGCTCGATGCCGCAAGTATCAGTGAGTGAGGAAGCTCCGCCTGCGCCCACGCCAAGGCACCTGCAATATGATCAGGTGAGACTCCGGCCACGTGGTGTTTGGCTTCAAAGAAGTAAATGTCCTGTGTTTCTACTCCAATGGAATCTCGGTTGTTGAACCAAGCCTGAACGTCTCGGCCTTTGTCACCTGGCCCCTTCCGGAACTCGGCGCGAACTGCGCCCTTCGCTTTGACGATAGCAAGCAGCAGCTCCTCGAATTGAGAATCATCGATTGCGGGCCAGTCAAACTTGGTGGAGATCGTCATAGCGCTGCGCGCCGCTCAACGATGCGCATGAGCGGCCGGCGAAGGCCGTAGGCCGAGCGTACTGGCAAGCGCCGCTTGCCAGCGGTCCGCTCGATGCGCTGGTTAGGCCGCCGTGGGATTGACGTTCCCATTAGGCCTTCACCGGTGGGGCAATGTTGTACGTCGCTACATTCACGCTCCCCTCCTCGAAGTTGCTAAAGACGCTGCAGGCAGGCATGCCATTCTCGGACTTGAGTGACACCAGGAACATACCAGCGCCATCCTTTCTCGCCACAATATGCTGATTCATCAGGTTGACAATGCTATGGGACCACTTGATTACTTTCTCATAGTCCTCTGTAGTAATCGGTTTCTCCGCCTCAATAGAACGAATTGTTCCCCGATGTAGGAGTTCGCCACATTCTGCATATAGCGCCTTGAAGCTTGCGAGCGTTAGCGCATCGGGCTTTGAATTCGCTTCGTAGTGCCAGACACCGCCCTTCTTCGTAGTCGTCACGCTCTGCGGAAAGGCGTGAGGATGGTTGCGATGTAGCAACCGCATTATTCGTTCTGCGTTCCATTCCTTCGTCGCCGCCTTTGTTTTCGCGACGGGCAAATCACCATGAAGTTGAAGACAGCCCAAGGCAATGAGTTCGCAGAGTCTTCGGAACTGCAAGTACGAGTACTCTCTCGCATACGGCGGCGTCAGGCTCAACTTACCATCACAGGCGAACGCGATAAGTTCAATACGAATAGCAACCTCGTGCATCAGCCGGAGGTACGATTGGATGGCTAACTTCTCGTCGAACGTTTCCATCACCACTGCCCTTTGTCGGGCGGCCTAACGGTCCGGTTCACGCGCCGGCGTAGCCGGTCGCGTGGAACCGGTTGTTGGGCAGCAAGCTAAAAACCATACTCGCGCTCCACGCAACAGACACGAACCCGAAACGTCTTGTACCAGTCTTTGGCTCGGCTTTGAGCTTGGCGATGCGTGGCATTTTCTTTCCATGCCTTTATGGCCTCCAGCGAGGACCAGTAAGAAACTGAGATTCCGATTTCCTGCCTCGCGGTTTCAAAACCAAGAAAACCGGGTTGTTTTGAAGCAAGCTCCAACATTTGTTTTGCCGCCTCACCATACCCATTGTCGCCGTCGTGTCGGACGGAGGTAAAGATAACGGCGTAGTAAGGCGGTTTGGGGGTCGTTGCGGGGGCTGCCATTTACGTTCCTTTGTCTGCCCAACGTCACCCATCAGCCGCGCCGCTTTTCGGCGTCGGCTGGATGGGTTTGTTATGCGTTTTGTATAAAATAGTTTTCAAAATAAACTGATACGATTACATATGGAGCCATAGCCGAAAAGAAATAACCTTGCATTGTCCTTAGGAAATTTTATTGTCGCCGTATGCTCGTATTTTCTTCCGGCATTAATCTGCTTATGGTGGTTTGGGATGACTTCTGAATAAGGGACTCCTTCTTTGAACTCAATAGTTATCCAAACGTCCAGCTCACCGGCATAGTATTCTTGATATGGTATGATTTTGGGTCCAGCCCAAATACCACCCTTGTAATATTCTTCTTTAATGGTTTTCCCTTTGTAGTCCCATATAAAAGTCGTAATGACATTAGCATTTTCTTCACGACGGTATTTATCAATCAGATCCCCGTGGTTGTGAAGTTTTTCAATAATTTGCTTTTTAATACTTTGCGGCCCCTGACTATAATCAATGTTAAACGCCGCGGTCCAACTTCCGGCAGCATGTTGTTCTAAATGTTTATCTATTACATTAAAATCAATGTGCCCTTCTTTGGAGCAGCCCGCCAATAGCAGAACCGCACAGATTGTTATTAATAGATTTTTGCAGTGCTTCTGTTCCATGCGGGTTTGAACCAATTTAATAGATCGTTATGAATATCGTCCGCGACGCAATATCGCCACATATTCCGATAGGCGGCTATACTTATCTGCATATCCTCCGCAGGGGCCATTGTGTTTAAATTCCCAATGTTCATCTTTCCAAATAACGTCTTCATTTATCGCTCTACCCCGGTCATCCAAATAAACGACTTCAATATCTCCTAGCTCGGGATTCACATTCACATGACATACTACTGCATCAATTCCAGAAGCAGAACCAGAACCAACTGTTATCCACTCACCAGGCTTTATATCTGGCTTTCTACCCATTTTTCTTCCTCAATCATCTTAGTAGACGCATAACGTTCGCCATAACCGGCAGCAAAAAGCGGCCCGACGAAGGAGCGCCGCTTTTTGCTGTCCGTGTTGATGGCGTTGTTATGTTTCACTTTTCGCCAACTGCTTTTCAAGTGACTTTAGGTCGCCGAGCACCCAAAGATCAACCACCCTGCCTTCAGAAAAAGTAAATAGGGCAGCACCGGACCAAGTGACTCGCTTGCTAGTGGGGGAGCACTCCATAATCCTGCCCTTATGAATTCCGCTGAACATCATTTTGGCAAATACCTTCGGAGGTTCAGACACCAGCTCTTCAACTGTGCATTGATAGTCACCCAATGCCTTATGAACCATATTCAGATATTCAGCGAAGCCGGCGTGTCCAACTGTTTCCTGACCTAGAGAACCGCGGAATTTGATTCTCTCATGGAGTATCTCTGGAATCGCATCACTGTTGTGCTGATTCCACACCACTTCATAAAACTTCATTACCTGATTAGCTTCGTAACTCATTTTTGTGAAACATACCGCAGAGTTGTGCGGCCGGCGCAGCCGGTCCGCACGAACGACGTGTTATGCGGCTTTCTCATTGAAGCTCTCGACGTATTGCTCGAACGCTACCCCGAAGTTTGTATCCTTTTTGATTTGTGCCCACGCCTGTTTGAACGCAGGTTTCGATAGTGCAGCCTCCATTCCGCTTTTCCAAACATTCCATATTTCTTTGTCGAGTAGCTTACGTTGATTGAGGTACCACTCCTCGAAACAAAGATCAAAATACGCGCGCATCTGACGCATTGTGCGGGAGTAGTCGGGATGTGAAGCAAGCACAAAGCTAGCCTCGTTTATGTTCTCCGGAAACTGAAGAATGATCTCCTGATACCGCTTTGTGTAATCGGCAAAATGCTGGAGCATCAACTGCTCGTTCAGCTTCCGTATCTGTACCCAAATGGCAACGGCGGCAACCACTACGCCCAGGAAAGTTGCGACAGCACTTCCAAGACTTATCCAATCTGAGTTCGTCATACACATCCGTTAAGCCGCATAACGTAGAAGTAACCGGCGCCCCGCCCACGGGCGGCAGCGGGGGCGAGGATGATCGGAGCACCACGCAAGCTGAACGAAGCTTGCTGGCGGGGCGTCCGGTTGACTGCCGGGTTGGGGGTCGGCGGTCATGATTAGTGAACTGATTTCGGCCCCTGGCTATCAGCGAGCGCAGCAGGATGAACTGCAATTACGTACCCGTCTTGTGGTGTTCCATCGAGGACGGATTTGGGAAGTGCGTTGTTCAGCAAGAAACGATACGGCTGATTTTCAACCTCTTGAAACCGAAGCCCAGTTAGCCGAACAAGCCTCTCTGGGGTTTTCTCTGTGGTGGCGTTCGATTGCAGCCATGATGCAACAAGCCACCAAGCGCCTTGGTGTTGGATTGTGTCAATCAAGTAAGGGTGGCTTTCGTCATGACCGCTAAAGAACAGATAGGTTTTGAATACTTCCATATCACCTCCGCATGCTGGAGTTTGATGACCACCAACGTAGAAGTGAGCGGCCTTGCGCCGCTTGCGGCGGAAGGTCCGCTCGACTGCCGGGTTGGGGGGGCGGGCGCCATGAGGGAACTGTTTGGTTTTCTCATAGATCACGCCTTGAACATTGCGACGATTGCCGCGACCGTGGCGATTATTGCAGCCCACATGGCCCACCGAGCCTGCAAACGAGCTGACTCAGCGCTTGAACGGGCAATGGCAAGGTCTTCCTTTGCGATTGACAGCGCATTGGCGGAAATAGAGATCATCCGGTCTTCGCGCTCATCTGCCCGCGCGGCAGCCGCTGCGGCAAGGGCCTCGTCCTGCAACTTGACCCATGACGAGACCGCGTTGTGATGTTCGCTGCCAACCTGACCACACTTACCCATAGCCAAGTCGTTCTTCACTCTTGGAAGACCCAATTCTTCGAGTTGAGTGAACAGGTTATGGGCAACCATACTGCGACCCCCAACGTTCGCCATAACCGGCAGTGAAAAGCGGCGCGACGAAGGCGCGCCGCTTTTCACTGTCCGCGTTGATGGCGTTGTTAGACATCAATACATCGCTACGGATTCTGCAAAGGCGCGTGGTTCTATCGCGGCCTTCTTTGTTGTTTCGGGGATCTGTACCCAGACAATTGCTGCTCCTTTCTCAAAGTCGATGACATAGACGTCATGAGTGAAGGTGGCTGCTTTGTTGCTGATGTATTTGCCAGCGGGGACCACTTGGGTGAGTTTCCAAAAGTATGCTTTTCTTCCATTGATTGTTTCTTGGCGTGATTCCGTTTCTTGAGGGACAGTACCATAGCCTTTTTGAAGTTGAGCTTTATAGCCCTCAACGATTTTCGGGGCGACATCATCCAACTTCACGCTTTGACTTCCAGGTGTGACTCGTTTCGCCGTTTCAATGCGGTAGACGCTTTGATCAATTGCGGCTGGGCCAAAGCTAACGTATGCACTATATTCGGAGTACTGTTCCTTCACTTGCATGTATGTGTACTCGTACGAACCGTCCTTGTGGGGCACAACTACTGAAAAAGACTTATCTTGTGCTGTGTAAATATCGTTCTTGATTTCTCCCTTTAGGAACTTTGGCGCCGGAAATAAGCCGCCAATGGTGCCCCCGGTTGTGGAACAACCTACAAGCGTAAATACGGCCGCGACGAACAGAACAAAGCGCAATCGACTCATTTATGGTTCCCCTTGTTGATGTCTAACGTAAAGTTGAGGGGCGCGCCGCTTTTGGCGCGTCCCGCTCGAACGCCATGTTGGACCGCATTGCGGAGCGGCTCATTTGCTTGCGTCCATTCCGGTGGCCACCGCCGCGAACAGAGTTTTGCCTTCAGAAATGAGTCCCTCAAATGCCGAATTTGTGTCGTTGTGAATCGAGAGCACGTGCCACGACAGATGGTTGATTGCCTCGTCTAGCTGTCTCAATGCTCCCTCGATTTCGACCAGTCCCATCTTGTTCTCGGTGTGGAACGAGTGCGCCTCGCCACGCACAGTCCGATGTGCCACTTGCGAGTGCCTCCAGTTCTTGATCTTTTCAAGTGGCCCGGTCTTGTCCGACATGCACGCCTCTGCTTCGGGAATGAGCTTCCTCAGCTCTGAGTCTCCATATCGCCGAACGAGCGTGATCAAGTTGGGGAGCGAGTAGGTACTGCTCGTGCCATCGACAAGCGTGCCGACTTTCGCGAAGAATGCGTCAAACATTGCCCGCCACACTTGCTCCAAGAACCACGGAAACGCTTGCGTGACAGAAGGCGACGTTTTGGCGCCTTCGTGCATGCCTTTCAGAACGTAGAAGTAGCTCCAAGCTTGAGCCATGGATTTTCCCAAGGCCTCAACCATCGTTTCTAAGTTCTTGCGCTGATCCGGGTTCATGTGTCCCTTGCGGTCCAACTAGAAATAGACAGCCCATATGATGTATAATTTTACATCGTTTAGCAATACCACGAATATTATATATGATGTATCAATAGGTTATGCAATCATGTTAACTAAAAAGAATATAAATTACCCCCGGCCTGCGCTGCGGGTTGTGGACGAGGGTTCTCCAGATGTTTCATCCATGCAGCCGAAGCTGCTGGAGCGGATGCGTGATGCGATTCGTTATAAGCACTACAGCATCCGCACGGAGCAAAGTTATCTCGGCTGGGCGCGGCGGTTTATTTTGTTTCATGGCAAGCGTCATCCGGAGACGATGGGTGAGCCCGAGATCACCGCATTTCTGACCTCGCTCGCCAGGCAAAACGTGACGGCCTCGACGCAGAACCAGGCGCTGTCCGCCCTGCTGTTTCTTTACCGCGAGGTGCTGAAAAAGGAATTGGCGTGGCTGGATGACGTGGAACAGGCCAAGAAGCCCGCGCGCCTGCCGGTGGTGCTGTCGCAGCGCGAGGTGCAGGATGTCCTGGCGCGGCTTGGCGGCACGAAATGGCTGATGGCGAGCCTGTTATATGGCGCGGGCTTGCGCCTGATGGAGTGCTTGCGGTTGCGGGTGAAGGATATTGATTATGAGCAGCATCAAATCACGGTGCGCGACGGCAAGGGGATGAAGGATCGTGTGACGATGTTGCCGGACAGGCTGGTGGAGCCGCTCAAGCAGCATTTGCAGAAGGTGAAGGCGCTGCATCAAGGGGATTTGGAGGAGGGTTTCGGCGCGGTGTATCTGCCGTTCGCCCTGGAGCGGAAGTATCCGGCCGCGCCGCGTGAGTGGGGCTGGCAGTATGTGTTTCCTTCGGCCAGGCGTTCGGTGGACCCGCGCAGCAATACGGTGCGGCGGCATCACGTGGATGAAAATGTCTTGCAGCGCGCGGTGAAGCAGGCGCTGCGCGACGCGGGGGTGGATAAGCCGGCAAGCTGTCATACCTTGCGTCACTCCTTCGCCACGCATTTGTTGCAGGCGGGATATGACATACGCACGGTGCAGGAATTGCTTGGCCACAAGGATGTGAGTACGACGATGATCTACACGCATGTGCTGAATCGCGGCGGGAAGGGTGTACAGAGCCCGCTGGATCAATTGTTGTAGGAAACAATTATATCAGGCCCATGGAATCTGAGCGCCGGAGACGTGGCGCGCGTCGGTTTGCCGACGGCCCGTTCGATGGAAGGGTTCGGCCTCAACGGCGCAAACAGGCTACGCGGCCTGTAACAGGAACTCAACCTTCACGGCCTCGAATGGAAACACGATGCTGCCTTCTTCTGTGCGATCAAGAACGCCAGCGTTAAGCAGCGCAGTCACATCGCCGTGAACAGCCTTTACGTCACGACCTACACGTCGAGCCGCTTCGCGGATGGATACTGGGCCGGCTCCGCACAGTGCTTTGAGCAACTCCCACCGCTTGGCGGTTAACACTTGCCAAAGCAACTCGGGGGTGGCAAAGCTGATGCGCGCGGACTTTTGAGACTTTCCGGTTTTCCATGCCTGCACGAAATCCGCCATTGAATCGGCTGGTGTACGTACGTCAAGAGTTACTGTTTTCATTGTTCCACCTCTCTATGTCTCGTTGGAAATCAGCGACCAGTTGATCTGGTGTGCTGAACTTGTAGGTACTTTCTTTGCCACCGAAATGCCGGTGATCACCTTTGCCAACCTCGTTGTCGTAGAGAAGGACGCACGCACCCTGCACCACGTACGTTAACCTGTACTTGAACCGGTGGCTGGAACCGGCAACAGGTTTCGGGACTTGCCACAGCACCAACTCGGCAAACGCTGCTTCAGAGTACGTAATTCGGGCGCGGACAAGCTGAGTAGCCTTCATGTTGGAGATAATACCAACACGTCCCTTTGTTGTCAACAACTCCAACGATCACGAACGGAAACATGAGGCCGAACGGTGATGAGTTGAGCCGCGCGCGTCTAGTGCTATCACAGTCCTCAGCGCTATACTTGTATAACATTTGCAGGAGGACGCTATGTTGGCTCTGAGACTACCGCCGGAGATTGAGCAGCGTTTGGAAGAGTTGGCACAGAAGACCGGCCGCACCAAGAGTTATTACGCCAAAAAGGCGATCTTGGAATTTTTAGAGGAAGAAGAGGATTATCTGCTCGCCTTGGCGCGCCTGGAAAAGCATAACCCGCGCATTTCCCTGGAAGAAGTCGAGCGCCAACTTGATTTGAAAGACTAAGCTGCTCATGTTGCATCAAGACAAATTCGATGTCATTGTCATCGGCGGCGGGCACGCGGGCACCGAGGCGGCGCTGGCCTCCGCGCGCATGGGCGCGCGCACGCTGCTGCTCACGCAGAGCATCGAGACCCTGGGCCAGATGAGCTGCAATCCGTCCATCGGCGGCATCGGCAAGGGGCATCTGGTGAAGGAGATTGACGCGCTCGGCGGGTTGATGGCGCGCGCGGCGGACCGGGCCGGCATCCAGTTTCGCATCTTGAACGCAAGCAAGGGCCCGGCGGTGCGCGCGACGCGCGCGCAGGCGGATCGGGTGCTGTACAAACAAGCCGTGCGCCAGGCGCTGGAAACGCAGCCGAATCTTTCCATTTTTCAGCAATCGGTGGAAGATTTAATCCTCGAAGGCGGGCGCGTCACGGGCGTGGTCACGCAGATGGGCGTGCGTTTTCAGGCGCAATGCGTGGTGCTGACGGTGGGCACGTTTCTGGCCGGACGCATCCACGTCGGGCTGTCGAATTATCAGGGCGGGCGCGCGGGCGACCCGCCCGCGAATGCGCTGGCGGCGCGCCTGCGCGAGTTGCCGTTGCGCGTGGGGCGCTTGAAGACCGGCACGCCGCCGCGCCTGGACGGGCGCACCCTAGATTACTCGAAACTCACGCCGCAGCCGGGCGATGAGCCGTTGCCGGTATTTTCCTTCCTGGGGCGCGCAGAAGATCACCCGCGTCAGATTTCATGCCACATCACGCACACCAACGCACGCACGCATGACATCATCCGCGGCGGCCTCGACCGCTCGCCCATGTACACGGGCGTGATCGAGGGTATCGGGCCGCGTTACTGCCCGTCCATCGAGGACAAGATCGTGCGCTTCGCGGATAAAGCATCGCACCAGATTTTTGTCGAGCCGGAGGGCCTCACCACGCACGAGGTGTATCCCAACGGTATTTCCACCAGTCTGCCGTTCGACGTGCAGATCGAGCTGGTGCGCTCGATCAAGGGTTTTGAAAACGCGCATCTCACGCGCCCCGGCTACGCGATTGAATACGATTATTTCGATCCGCGCGATTTGCAGCCATCGCTGGAAACCAAGGTCATCAGCAATTTATTTTTCGCGGGCCAGATCAACGGCACCACGGGTTACGAGGAAGCCGCCGCCCAGGGTATTGTCGCGGGCATCAACGCCGCGCGGCGCGCGCGGGATCAGGCGCCGTGGCATCCTCGCCGCGACGAGGCCTACATCGGCGTGCTGATTGACGATTTGATTACGCGCGGCACCAGCGAACCGTATCGCATGTTCACCAGCCGCGCGGAGTACCGCCTGCTGCTGCGCGAGGACAACGCCGACTTGCGTTTGACGCCCAGGGGCCGCGAACTGGGCGTGGTGGACGATGCGCGCTGGCGCATATTTGAAACCAGGCGCGAGGCGGTAGAAAAAGAACAGCGGCGTTTGCGCGCGACCCGGCTGCACCCTGACAAATTGCCGCAAGAAGACGCCGGGCGCGTGCTGGGCCAGGCGCTGACGCGCGAATATACGTTGATGGATTTGCTGCGCCGCCCGGACGTGACGTACGGTGCGCTGATGACGTTGCCCGGCGCGGGCGACGCGGTGGCCGATGAAAAGGTTGCGGAGCAGGTCGAGATACAGGCCAAATACCACGGCTACATCGAGCGCCAGCAGGACGAGATCGAGCGCAACCGCCGCCACGAGGAAACGAGCTTGCCGCTGGATTTCGATTACGGCAACGTGCGCGGCCTGTCAAAAGAGGCGCAGCTCAAGCTCAACGCGCACAAGCCCGCCACGCTGGGGCAGGCGGGGCGAATTTCCGGCGTGACGCCGGCGGCGATTTCATTGTTGCTGGTGCACCTGCACAAGCGGCGCGCGTGATGCGCCCGCGCAATTTAAACATAGCGACAGAAGTATTGCCACATTTCGTAATGGAAACAAAGACCGTCGCTCCCGCGCAAGCGGGAGCCCAGTAGGGTCGCCTGGATTCCCGCTTGCGCGGGAATGACGACAAATGAGCACTTTATTTCCGTTGCTGTGTATAAAAGAGTGATGCAGCCCGATGTGTCATCCCGGTGCGCCCAGGTTCTGAGTCAGGGCCTGGAGGCGCTGGGACTGGGCGGCATAAGCGATGTTCAACGCCGCAAGCTGCTGGGCTATATCGGGCTGCTCGACAAGTGGAACAAGGTTTACAACCTCACCGCGGTGCGCGACCCGCTGGAGATGGTCACGCGTCATATTCTGGACAGCCTCGCTCTCCTGCCTTATTTAAAAGGCCCAAGCGTGCTGGACATCGGCACCGGCGCGGGGCTGCCCGGCATTCCGCTCGCCATCGCGCGGCCCGATGTGGATTTCACCCTGCTCGACGCCAACGCCAAGAAGACGCGCTTTGTGCGCCAGGCGGCGGCCGAACTGGGCCTGGCCAACATCGTCGTGGTGCAGGCGCGGGTGGAAAAGTACCGGCCCGGGCGGAAATTCGCTACACTGATAGCGCGCGCGGTAGGGAGCGTGGCCGAAATCGTGCGCGATGCGCGGCATTTGTGCGACGGCAAGGGCGAGTTTTTGCTTATGAAGGGCGCGCATCCGGAACCGGAGCTGGCTGAGATGCCCGTGGAATTCAAGGTGATTGAGACGGTGAAACTGCATGTGCCGGGGCTGGAGGCGGAGCGTCATCTGGTGCGCTTGGCTCCGCGCGGGGACAGGACGCCATGAGCAAAATCATCGCGCTGGCCAACCAAAAGGGCGGCGTCGGCAAGACCACCACCGCGGTGAATCTGGCCGCGTCGCTGGCCGCGTGCAAACGGCGCGTGCTGCTCGTTGATCTCGACCCGCAGGGCAACGCCACCATGGGTTGCGGCGTGAACAAAAACGCCATCGAGCGCGCCGCCTATGACGTGCTCTGCGGCGGCAAGGACGTTGCCTCCTGCGCCGTGACCACCGCCACCGCGGGCGTGACCCTGCTGCCGAGCAACGGCGACCTCACCGCCGCCGAGGTGGAGCTGCTGAACGCGGAATGGCGCGAGCACCGCCTGCGGCTGGCGCTGGGGCCGGTGCGCAACGACTACGATTATATTCTTATAGACTGCCCGCCCGCGCTCAACATGCTCACCGTGAACGCGCTGGTGGCGGCGCAATCGGTGATCATCCCCATGCAGTGCGAGTACTACGCGCTCGAGGGCCTGACCGCGCTGCTCGCCACCATTGAAAAAATCCGCGAGACGCACAATCCGGCGTTGCACATCGAGGGCCTGCTGCGCACCCTGTTCGACCCGCGCAACAATCTGGCGAACGAGGTGTCGGCGCAGCTCGAGCAGCATTTCACGGACCGGGTGTATCACACCGTGATTCCGCGCAACGTGCGTCTGGCCGAGGCGCCGAGCCACGGCGTGCCGATTCTGTTGTATGACAAGACCTCGCGCGGCGCGCTGGCTTACCTTGCGCTGGCGGGCGAGATATTGAGAAAGGAAACCGCGCTGCAAAAAGCGGCGGCTACGGCGTAAGGGGGGGTGATGCAAAAGAAACGGGGATTGGGGCGCGGTCTGGATGCATTGCTCAGCAGTGCGCGGCCCGATACGGCGGGCGTGGCACAGGGACAATTGCGCAACCTGCCGGTGGATCTTATCCAGCGCGGCAAATACCAGCCGCGCAAGAACATGCACGCGGAAAATTTGCAGGATCTCGCCGATTCCATCCGCGCGCAGGGCGTGGTGCAGCC
>QZKM01000020.1 GCA_003599485.1 Gammaproteobacteria bacterium | reverse complement strand
GTAGGCCTTGAATTCACCCCCAAACTTCTCGGCCATGACCTTGGTCAGGGCGGCAGTCAGCGTGGTCTTGCCGTGGTCTACGTGACCAATGGTGCCCACGTTCAGGTGCGGCTTCTTGCGCTCGAATTTTTCTTTGGACATGATCGTTGCCTCAAATATTTATTACGGCTTCTTGATGATGGTTTCCGCGAGGCTCTTCGGCACCTCGAGGTACTTGGTGAATTCCATGGTATAGGTGGCGCGCCCCTGGCTCATGGAGCGCAGATCGGTGGCGTAACCGAACATTTCCTTGAGCGGCACCTCGGCGGTGATGGTCTTGCCAGACGGAATGTCTTCCATACCCTGCACCACGCCGCGGCGGCGGTTCAAATCGCCCATCACGTCACCCATGTAATCTTCCGGCGTCACCACCTCGACCTTCATGATCGGCTCCAGCAACACCGGGCTGGCCTTGCGCACGCCCTCTTTGAGCGCCATCGAGCCCGCGATCTTGAACGCCATTTCGTTCGAGTCCACATCGTGATAGGAGCCGTCGAAGATGGTGACCTTGATGTCCACGATGGGAAAGCCCGCGATCACGCCGTTCTGCACCTGCTCCTGCACACCCTTGTCCACCGCGGGGATGTATTCCTTGGGCACGGTGCCGCCCACGATGCCGTTTTCAAACTCGTAGCCGGTGCCGGGCGGCAGCGGCTCCAGGCGCAGCCACACGTGGCCGTACTGGCCGCGTCCGCCGGATTGGCGCACGAACTTGCCTTCCTGTTCCACGGTCTTGCGGATGGTCTCGCGATAGGCGACCTGCGGCGCGCCGACGTTGGCCTCCACGCCAAACTCGCGCTTCATGCGATCCACGATGATTTCCAGATGCAGCTCGCCCATGCCGGAGATGATGGTCTGGCCGGTCTCTTCGTCGCTGCGCACGCGGAACGACGGATCTTCCTGCGCGAGCTTGTTGAGCGCCACGCCCATCTTTTCCTGGTCGGCCTTGGTCTTGGGCTCCACCGCCACCGAAATTACCGGCTCCGGAAATTCCATGCGTTCCAAGGTGATAACGTCTTTTATGTCGCACAGGGTGTCGCCGGTGGTCACGTTTTTCAGGCCTACCGCGGCGGCGATGTCGCCGGCGCGCACTTCCTTGATCTCTTCGCGCTGATTGGCGTGCATCTGCACGATACGTCCCACGCGCTCCTTGCTGTCCTTCACCGGATTGAACACCGCGTCGCCGGAACTCAGCACGCCGGAATAGACGCGGAAAAAGGTGAGCGTGCCCACGAACGGGTCGGTGGCGATCTTGAACGCCAGCGCGGAGAACGGCTGGTCGTCCGAGGCGTGGCGCTCGGCCACAGTCTCGGCGGCATCATCCAGGTGCCCCTTGATAGGGGGCTTGTCCGCCGGCGAGGGCAGATAATCAATCACCGCATCGAGCATGGCCTGCACGCCCTTGTTCTTGAACGCCGAGCCGCACAGCACCGGGATAATCTCGGTCTTGAGCGCGCGCGCGCGGATGCCTTGCTTGATCTCATCCTGCGTCAGCGCATGCCCTTCCAGGTATTTGTTCATCAACTCTTCGGACGACTCGGCGGCGGCCTCCACCATGGAATCGTGCCACTTTTTGCACTCGGCCAGCATGTCGGGCGGAATGTCCCGCTCCTCGAAGGTCATGCCCTTGGTGGCGTCGTCCCAGTAGATGGCCTTCATCTTGACCAGGTCCACCACGCCTTGATATTTCTCCTCCGCGCCGATCGGCAGTTGCAGCGGCACCGGATTCGCGCCCAGACGCTTTTTGATCTGATCCACCACGCGCAGGAAGTTGGCGCCCGCGCGATCCATCTTGTTCACGAAGGCGAGACGCGGCACGCCGTATTTATTGGCCTGGCGCCACACCGTTTCCGACTGCGGCTCCACGCCGCCCACGGCGCAGAACAGCATGCAGGCGCCGTCCAGCACGCGCAGGCTGCGCTCGACCTCGATGGTGAAGTCCACGTGTCCGGGCGTATCAATGATGTTGATGCGGTGCTCCGGATATTGCTTGCCCATGCCGCTCCAGAAACAGGTGGTGGCGGCGGAGGTGATGGTGATGCCGCGCTCCTGCTCCTGCGGCATCCAGTCCATGGTGGCCGTGCCCTCGTGCACCTCGCCCATCTTGTGCGCGACACCGGTATAGAACAGCACGCGCTCGGTGGTGGTGGTCTTGCCGGCGTCAATGTGCGCGCTGATGCCGATATTACGGTAACGCTCAATGGGAGTCTTGCGGGCCACGGTGCTGTTCCTGGAGATGACGGCGGACATGGTTTACCAGCGGTAATGCGAGAAGGCCTTGTTGGCCTCCGCCATGCGGTGCGTGTCTTCACGCTTCTTCACCGCGTTGCCCTTGTTGTCGCAGGCGTCCATGATTTCGCCCGCCAGACGCAGCGCCATGGACTTTTCCGCGCGCGAGCGCGCCGCTTCCGTCAGCCAGCGCATGGCGAGCGCCATGCGGCGGTCGGAGCGCACTTCCACCGGCACCTGATAGGTGGCGCCGCCGACGCGGCGCGACTTCACTTCCACCATCGGACTTACATTGGACAGCGCCTTGCCCAGCATTTCCACCGCGTCGGCCTCTTTCTTCTTGTTGATGATCTGGTTCAACGCGCCGTATACGATGCGCTCCGCGACCGATTTCTTGCCGCTCTCCATCACCACGTTGACGAATTTGGCGAGCATGACGTTCCCGTACTTGGGATCGGGGAGCACAACGCGCTTGGGAGGGGTATGACGGCGGGACATGGCTGGCCTTTGAAAACTATGATTTGGGGCGTTTAACGCCGTATTTGGAACGGCCCTGCTTGCGGCCGTTGACGCCGGAGGTGTCGAGGCTGCCGCGCACCGTGTGATAGCGCACGCCGGGCAGGTCTTTTACGCGGCCGCCGCGGATCAGCACCACCGAGTGCTCCTGCAGGTTGTGGCCTTCACCGCCGATGTAGGTGGTCACTTCCATGCCGTTGGTCAAACGCACGCGCGCGACCTTGCGCAGCGCGGAGTTCGGCTTCTTCGGCGTGGTGGTGTACACGCGCGTGCACACGCCGCGCTTTTGCGGACAGTTCATAAGCGCCGGCACGGTGCTTTTGTAACGTTCGCGCACGCGCGGTTTGCGTACTAATTGGTTGGTGGTGGCCATGTTAAAAAAGCAAAACCCCGTCTCTATCCAAATTTAAGCAACTTAGCCTTGAAATTATAAATTTTACGCCACCTTACTGTCAAGCAAGGCGGCGTAAATGTTTTACCGCTGACGCCAAAACTACTGCTGGCCGATGGTCTCGCTGACCTCGCCAGCCTCCTCGGAAACCGCGGCCGGCTGCGCCTCCAGGCCGCGGCGTTTGCGGCGCTGCTCCTCGTGATACACAAAGCCGGTGCCGGCCGGGATCAGGCGGCCCACAATCACGTTTTCCTTCAGGCCGCGCAGGTCATCCACCTTGCCGCTCACCGAGGCCTCGGTGAGCACGCGCGTAGTTTCCTGGAACGAGGCCGCGGAGATGAACGATTCCGTGGCGAGCGAAGCCTTGGTGATACCGAGCAGCAGTGACTCGAACTGGGCCGGCTGTTTGCCCTCCGCCTGCAGTCTGCGGTTCTCTTCCAGGATGCGCGGACGATCCACCTGCTCGCCCTTCAGGTACTTGGTGTCACCCGGCTCGGTGATCTCCACCTTGCGCAGCATCTGGCGCACGATCACCTCGATGTGCTTGTCGTTGATCTTCACGCCCTGCAGCCGGTACACGTCCTGCACCTCGTTTACGATGTAGTTGGCCAGCGGCGCCACGCCGAGCAGGCGCAGGATGTCGTGCGGGGCGGGCGGCCCGTCCACGATCACCTCGCCCCGTTCCACGTGCTCGCCTTCAAACACCGTGAAGTGACGCCACTTGGGTATCAGTTCCTCGTGCACCTCACCGTTGGCGCCGGTAATGATGAGGCGCTGCTTGCCCTTGGTGTCCTTGCCAAAGCTCACCGTGCCGGAGATTTCCGCCAGGATCGCGGGCTCCTTCGGCTTGCGCGCCTCGAACAGATCGGCCACGCGCGGCAGACCGCCGGTGATGTCGCGGGTCTTGGTGGACTCCTGCGGGATACGCGCGATCACGTCGCCCACGCCTACGCGCGCACCGTCCTCCAGGCTGATGATCGCGCCAGGCGGCAGATAGTAATGCGCCGCCACGTCGCTGCCGGGGATTTTGAGCTCGCGCCCTTTTTCATCCACCAGGTGCACCATGGGGCGCAGGTCCTTGCCCGCCGCGCCGCGCTGTTTCGGATCGGTGACCACCATGCTGGTGAGGCCGGTGACTTCATCGGCCTGGCGCTGCACGGTGACGCCGTCCACGATGTCGCTGAACTTGATGCGGCCCGCCACTTCGGTGATGACCGGCCGGGTATGCGGATCCCAGTTGGCCAGTATCTGGCCGGGCGTGACCTGGTCGCCGTCGTTGGCGGTGAGCACCGCGCCGTACGGCACCTTGTAGCGCTCGCGTTCGCGGCCGTGATCATCCACCACGGTAAGCTCGCCGGAGCGCGACACCGCGACGTAGTTGCCGGACTGATGACGCACCAGCTTGATATTGTGCAGGCGCACCGTGCCTTTGGTCTTCAGTTCCACGCTGTTGATCGCCGCCGCGCGCGAGGCCGCGCCGCCGATGTGGAAGGTGCGCATGGTAAGCTGGGTGCCCGGCTCACCGATGGACTGCGCGGCAATCACGCCCACCGCTTCGCCGATGCTGATCGGACGTCCGCGCCCCAGATCGCGCCCGTAACAGGTGCGGCAGATGCCGAATTGCGTTTCGCAGGTAATCGGCGAACGCACCTTGACGTGATCCACGCCCAGATCTTCCAGACGGTCCACCCACTGCTCATCGAGCAACGTACCCCGCGGAACCGCGACCTTCCTGGAGCCGGGCTCCACCACGTCCTCGGCCAGGGTGCGGCCCAGTACGCGCTCGCGGAGCGGCTCCACGATCTCGCCGCCCTCGATGAGCGGCGCCATGTTGAGGCCCTGCGTGGTGCCGCAGTCGTCCTCGCTCACCACCAGGTCTTGCGCCACGTCCACCAGACGGCGCGTGAGGTAACCGGAGTTCGCGGTCTTGAGCGCGGTGTCGGCCAGACCCTTGCGCGCGCCGTGGGTGGAAATAAAGTATTGCAGCACGTCCAGCCCTTCGCGGAAATTGGCGGTGATCGGCGTCTCGATGATCGAGCCGTCGGGCTTGGCCATCAGGCCGCGCATGCCGGCGAGCTGGCGGATCTGCGCCGCCGAACCGCGCGCGCCGGAATCGGCCATCATATAAATGGAGTTGAACGAGGCCTGCTTGACCGGTTTGCCCTTGGCGTCCTTGATGATGTCGCTGCCGAGCTTTTCCATCATGGCCTTGGCCACCTGCTCGTTGGTGCGCGACCAGATGTCCACCACCTTGTTGTAGCGCTCGCCGTTGGTCACCAGGCCGGAGGCGTACTGCCCCTCGATCTCCTTCACTTCGGCCTCGGCTCCGGCAATGATGTTGTCCTTGTCTTCCGGCACCACCATGTCGTCCACGCCGATCGAAACACCGGCGCGCGTGGCGTAGGTAAACCCGGTGTACATCAGCTTGTCCGCCAGAATCACCGTTTCCTTGAGCCCCACCTGGCGATAGCAGGCGTTGATGAGGCGCGAGATCGCCTTCTTGTTCATGTTTTGGTTCACATGATCGAAGGTCATGCCTTCCGGCAGCAGGTCAAACAGCAGCGCGCGCCCCACCGTCGTGTCCACGATGCGCGTGGCGTGGCGTTTTTCGCCGTCCTCGCCGACGCGCAGCTCTCTCACGCGCAGCTTGATGCGCGCATGCAGATCGGCGGCGCGCGTCTCGTAAGCGCGATGCGCCTCGGTCACGTCGTTGAACATCATGCCTTCGCCGCGCGCGCCGATGCGTTCGCGCGTCATGTAGTACAGGCCCAGCACCACGTCCTGCGACGGCACGATGATCGGTTCGCCGTTGGCGGGCGACAAAATATTGTTGGACGACATCATCAGGCTGCGCGCCTCCAGTTGCGCCTCCAGCGACAGCGGCACGTGCACCGCCATCTGGTCGCCGTCGAAGTCGGCGTTGAACGCGGTGCACACCAGCGGATGCAGCTGAATCGCCTTGCCTTCCACCAGCAGCGGCTCGAAAGCCTGGATGCCGAGGCGGTGCAGGGTGGGGGCGCGATTGAGCAGCACCGGGTGTTCGCGGATCACCTCTTCCAGGATGTCCCACACCTCGGCGCTCTCGCGCTCGACGATTTTTTTCGCCGCCTTGATGGTAGTGGCGATACCGCGCAATTGCAGCTTGCTGAAGATGAACGGCTTGAACAGTTCCAGCGCCATCTTCTTGGGCAGCCCGCACTGATGCAGGCGCAGCGTAGGACCGACCACGATCACCGAGCGGCCTGAATAGTCCACGCGCTTGCCGAGCAGATTCTGGCGGAAGCGGCCCTGCTTGCCCTTGATCATGTCGGCCAGCGATTTCAGCGCCCGGCGGTTGCTGCCGGTGATCGCCTTGCCGCGGCGGCCGTTGTCGAACAACGCGTCCACTGATTCCTGCAACATGCGTTTTTCGTTGCGGATGATGATGTCCGGCGCGTTCAAATCCAGCAGGCGCTTCAAGCGGTTGTTCCGGTTGATGACGCGCCGGTACAGATCGTTGAGATCGGAAGTGGCGAAACGGCCACCGTCCAGCGGCACCAGCGGGCGCAGGTCGGGCGGCAGCACCGGCAGTACCTTGAGCACCATCCACTCCGGCTTGTTGCCGGATTCGATGAACGCCTCCATCAGCTTGAGACGCTTGGTGAGTTTTTTGATCTTGGTGTCAGAGGTGGTGGTGTTGAGATCCTCGCGCACCTTGACCACTTCGGCCTTGAGGTCCATGCTGCGCAGCAGTTCGTACACCGCCTCGGCGCCCATGCGCGCGTCGAACTCGTCGCCGTTTTCCTCTATCGCCTCAAGATAGGTCTCGTCAGTGAGCAACTGACCGCGCTCCAGTTGCGTCATGCCGGGGTCCACTACCACGAACGATTCGAAATACAGCACGCGCTCGATGTCGCGCAGCGTCATGTCCAGCAGCAGGCCCATGCGCGAGGGCAGGGACTTGAGATACCAGATGTGCGCCACCGGACTGGCCAGTTCGATATGGCCCATGCGCTCGCGGCGCACCTTGGCCAGCGTCACCTCCACGCCGCACTTTTCGCAGATCACGCCGCGGTGCTTCAGGCGCTTGTACTTGCCGCACAGGCACTCGTAGTCCTTGATCGGGCCGAAAATCTTGGCGCAGAACAGGCCATCGCGTTCCGGCTTGAAGGTGCGATAGTTGATGGTCTCCGGCTTTTTCACTTCGCCGTAGGACCAGGAGCGGATTTTCTCCGGCGAAGACAACCCGATGCGGATCGCATCGAAATCTTCCACCACGCCTTGCTGTTTGAACAAGCTCAATAAGTCTTTCACTTTCGTTCCTCCTGTTACACGAGTTGCAAGCTACAAGTCTCAGCTAACATCAAAGGCCGCCGCCTGCTGCTTGTTGCCCGCCACTTGCCACTTGCCACTTGCAACTTGTAACACTGTCTTACTTCTGCTCCAGTTCGATGTCTATCGCCAGTGAGCGTATTTCCTTGGTCAACACGTTAAACGACTCAGGCATGCTGGCCTCCATGCGGTGGTCGCCGTCCACGATGCTCTTGTACATCCTGGTGCGGCCTTGCACGTCGTCGGACTTCACGGTGAGCATCTCCTGCAGCGTGTACGCAGCGCCGTAGGCCTCCAGCGCCCACACCTCCATTTCGCCGAAACGCTGACCGCCGAACTGGGCCTTGCCGCCGAGCGGCTGCTGCGTAACCAGGCTGTACGGCCCGGTGGAACGCGCGTGCATCTTGTCATCCACCAGGTGATTGAGCTTGAGCATGTACATATAGCCCACCGTCACCGGGCGCTCGAAGGCGTCGCCGGTGCGGCCGTCGTGCAGCGTGGCCTGCCCGCTGGACGGAAGCTGCGCCAGCTCCAGCATGTGCTTGATCTCGGCCTCGGCCGCGCCGTCGAACACCGGCGTGGCGATCGGCACGCCACCGCGCAGGTTGTGCGCCAGTGTGGCGACTTCCTCGTCGGTGAAACTCTTGAGATCTCCCTTCTTGCCCGGCGCGCCATAAATCTTTTCCATGAATTTGCGCAGTTCCGTGGGTGAACCCTGCTCGTCCAGCATTCGTCCGATCTTGAGGCCGAGCGCCTTGGCCGCCCAGCCGAGATGCGCTTCCAGCACCTGTCCCACGTTCATGCGCGAAGGTACGCCCAATGGATTCAACACGATATCCACCGGGGTGCCGTCGGCGAGGTAAGGCATGTCCTCAACCGGAACGATCATCGAAACCACGCCCTTGTTGCCGTGGCGGCCGGCCATCTTGTCGCCCGGCTGCACGCGGCGCTTCACCGCGAGGTGCACCTTGACCATCTTCAGCACGCCGGGGGCAAGATCATCGCCCGCGGTGAGCTTGGCGCGCTTCTCTTCGAATCTGGCGTCGAAGTCCTTGCGCAATTGCTTGATCTGCCCGGTGATAAGCTCCAGTTGATGGTTAGCGGCCTCGTCGCGCAGGCGGATATCGAACCACTTTTCGCGCGCCACCTCGGCAAGATAACCCTTGGTAATACGCGTTCCGCTCTTCAGGCCCTTGGGCCCGCCTTGGGCGGTTTTCCCGGTGAGCAGCCGTTCCACTCGCTGATAAATATCATCTTCCATGATGCGCATCTGATCGCGCAGATCTTTTTTGTACTTGGCCAGTTCCGCCTCTTCAATCTCGCGCGCGCGCGCGTCTTTTTCCACGCCGTCGCGCGTGAACACCTGCACGTCTATCACCGTGCCGCTCATGCCGGAGGGCACGCGCAGGCTGGTATCCTTCACGTCCGAGGCCTTCTCGCCGAAGATGGCGCGCAGCAGGCGCTCTTCCGGTGTCAACTGGGCCTCGCCCTTGGGCGTGACCTTGCCCACCAGGATGTCGCCGGGATTGACCTCGGCGCCGATGTACACGATACCCGACTCATCCAGCTTGGCCAGCGCCCCCTCGCTCACATTGGGAATATCGCTGGTGATTTCTTCCGGGCCGAGCTTGGTGTCGCGCGCCACGCAATTGAGTTCCTCGATATGAATCGTGGTGAAGCGATCCTCCTCCGACACGCGCTCGGAGATCAGGATCGAGTCCTCGAAGTTGTACCCGTTCCACGGCATGAACGCGACCAGCACGTTTTGCCCCAGCGCAAGTTCACCCATGTCGGTGGACGGTCCGTCAGCCAGCACGTCGCCGCGCGCGATCACGTCGCCGCTCTTCACCAGCGGACGCTGGTTGATGCAGGTGTTCTGATTGGAGCGCATGTACTTGATGAGGTTGTAGATGTCCACGCCCGGCTCGCCGGCCCGGGTTTCGTCATCATTGACGCGCACCACGATGCGCGAGGCATCCACCGAATCCACCACGCCGCCGCGACGCGCCACGACGGTCACGCCGGAGTCTATCGCCACGGTGCGCTCGATGCCGGTTCCGACCAGCGGCTTTTCCGTCTTAAGCGTAGGCACCGCCTGGCGCTGCATGTTGGAGCCCATAAGCGCGCGGTTGGCATCGTCATGCTCCAGAAACGGAATCAGCGCCGCGGCCACCGACACGATCTGCTTGGGCGACACATCTATATAGTCCACCTTGTCCGGCGTGGACAGGGTGAATTCGTTTTCATGGCGGCACGACACCAGCTCATCCGTGAGGCGGCCCTTTTCATCCAGCGTGGCGTTGGCCTGGGCGATGGTGTACTGCCCTTCTTCGATGGCGGAAAGATAGTCAATCTGTTCCGTCACCCTGCCGTCCTTCACCTTGCGGTAGGGCGTCTCCAGGAAGCCGTATTTATTCAACTGCGCGTAGACCGCGAGCGAATTAATCAGTCCGATGTTCGGGCCTTCCGGCGTTTCAATCGGACACACGCGGCCATAATGGGTCGGATGCACGTCGCGCACCTCGAAGCCGGCGCGCTCGCGCATCAGGCCGCCCGGCCCCAGCGCCGAGATGCGGCGCTTGTGGGTGACCTCCGACAGCGGGTTATTCTGATCCATGAACTGGGAAAGCTGGCTCGAACCGAAGAACTCCTTGATCGCGGCGGCAATGGGCTTGGCGTTGATCAGCTCCTGCGGGGTCAGCGCCTCGGACTCGGCCAGGCTCAGGCGCTCCTTCACCGCGCGCTCCACGCGCACCAGACCGATGCGGAACTGGTTTTCCGCCATCTCGCCCACGCAGCGCACGCGCCGGTTGCCGAGGTGATCTATGTCGTCCACCACGCCGTTGCCGTTCTTGATCGCGATCAGTGTCTTCATCACGTCAATGATGTCTTCCTTGGTCAGCACGCCGGGCCCGGTGATCTCACTGCGCCCCACACGGCGGTTGAACTTCATGCGCCCGACCGCCGACAGGTCATAGCGCTCGCTGGTGAAGAACAGATTGTTGAACAACAGTTGCGCCGCGTCCTTGCTCGGCGGCTCGCCGGGGCGCATCATGCGGTAGATTTCCACCTGCGCCTCGAGCGCGTTGCGCGTGCTGTCCAGGCGCAGGGTGTCGGACATGTACGGGCCGCGATCCAGGTCATTGGTAAACAGCGTGCTGATTTCGCGCACGCCGGCCTTGACCAGCTTGCCCAGCAGCTCCGCGGTGATCTCGCTGTTGGCCTCGGCCAGCACCTCGCCGCTTTCCTTGTCCACCACGCTCTTCGCCAACACCTTGCCGGTCAGATAATCGCGCGGAACCTCCAGTTGCCTGAGACCCAGCTTTTCCAGCTCGCGGATATGGCGTGCGGTGATGCGCCGTCCCGCCTCGACGATCACCTTGCCCCTGTTGTCGGCGAGATCGAACGACAGCGTCTCGCCGCGCAGGCGCGCCGGGATCAGGTCCAGCTTGACCGTGTCCTGATCCAGTCTATAGGTATTGGTCTCAAAGAAGATTTCCAGTATCTGCTCGTTGGTGTATTCGAGCGCGCGCAACAGCACGCTCGCGGGCAGCTTGCGGCGCCGGTCTATGCGCACGTAAAGCGCGTCCTTGGGATCGAACTCAAAATCCAGCCACGAGCCGCGATAGGGGATGATGCGCGCGGAAAACAGCAGCTTGCCGGAGGAGTGGGTCTTGCCGCGATCGTGCTCGAAGAACACGCCCGGCGAGCGGTGCAGTTGTGAGACGATCACGCGCTCGGTGCCGTTGATGATAAAGGTGCCGTTCTCCGACATCAGCGGCACCTCGCCCATGTACACCTCCTGCTCCTTGATGTCCTTCACCACGCGCGCGTTGGCGGGGGCGTCTTTGTCGTAGATCAGCAGGCGCGCCTTGACGCGCAGCGGCGCGGCGTAGGTCATGCCGCGCTGCTTGCACTCGCGCACGTCGAACATCGGCGGACTCAGGCGGTAGCTGACGTACTCCAGCACCGCGTTGCCGCCATAGCTGACAATGGGGAACACGGTCTTGAGCGCGGCGTGCAAACCCTGATCGGCGCGCTGCTCCGGCGTCACATCGGCCTGCAAAAACGCACGGTAGGAATCAATCTGCATCGCAAGCAGATAGGGCACATCGAGAATAGTGGGGCGCTTCCCGAAATCCTTGCGGATACGTTTTTTCTCAGTGAACGAGTAGACCATGACGATTCCTCACCTGGATTAAATCACTATACGACGCCCGTATGGAAACGGGCATGAAGACGCAGAGCCGGCGGCGTGCACCACCGGCTCTGCTGCACTGAACTGAACCGCAACCAGTCGCAAGATCACTTGATCTCGACGCTGGCGCCTGCCTCCTCCAACTGCTTCTTGATGTCCTCGGCATCCTTCTTGGACACGCCTTCCTTGACTGTGGACGGCGCGCCTTCCACCAGGTCCTTGGCCTCTTTCAGGCCCAGGCCGGTGATGGCGCGGATCACCTTGATGACGCCGACCTTGTTCTCGCCGAACTTGGTCATCACCACGGTGAACTCGGTCTTTTCCTCCGCCACCGCGGCACCGCCGCCCGCGCCCGGCGCAACCGCTACGGCGGCAGCGGCGCTCACGCCGAACTTCTGCTCCATGGAGGAGATCAAGTCCACGATCTCCATCACGGTCATGTTTGCAACGCCTTCCAAAATGTCTTCTTTAGTTACGGCCATGTGTATGCTCCTTGAAAATATCCGGTTTAATTAAAAGTAAAGTCGGGATCATGCCGCCTGACGCGCGTCGCGCACCGCGGCGAGGGTACGCACCAGCTTCCCCACCGGCGCCTTCATCAGCGACATCAGAATGGCGATCGCCTCGTTACGCGTGGGCAGTTTGGCGAGCGCGGCGATATCGGCCGGCTTGAGCAGCTTGCCGTTGTAGGCGCCCGCCTTGATCACCAAACGCTCATGGCCCTTGGCGAAATTACCCATCAGTTTGGGGGCATCGCCCGGCTCCACGCGCGACAAGGCCAGCAACAGCGGCCCCACCAGGGCGTCATCCATACAGGCGAATTCAGTGCCCTGCATGGCGCGGCGCGCCAGAGTGTTTTTCACCACGCGCAGATACACGTCCATCTTGCGCGCGTTGCTGCGCAACTCGGTCAGCTCGCTCACCGTCATGCCACGGTACTCCGCCACCACGGCCGACTTGGCCTGTGCGACCACTCCCGCGACTTCACTTACGATTTCCTGCTTCTGTTCTAAAGTCAGACTCACAAAATGTGTGCTCCTCCTGGTTGCAATGTTTCACCCGAGGCGAATACCTCCGCCCCATCCCAACACGGCGAAACTGCGCCAGGGGTAAACCTGTCTCAATTTTCACCGTCTGCGCGGGAAATTAAACGTTCCTGTTTTGAACGTGCCCGCGGTCTTCGACGGCGCAGCATACGGCCACGCTGTAAAAGTTCATGATGCCATCCATGGCGTAACCTCATCTTCTTGTCGAACAACGGCCAGGACATCCTGTCCTGGCGTTCGCGGCTGTGCCGCTCACCTCCGACGCCGTAGTTTTACACCACGTTACAAAGCCGTTACTACAATCCCAAACTCGCCTGGTCTATGACAAAGCCCGGCCCCATGGTGCTCGATACGGTGATCTTCTTCAGGTAAATGCCCTTGGACGCGCTCGGCTTTACCTTCTGCAGATCGGCCAGCAGCGCCATGAGATTCTCCCTGATCGCCTCCGGCTTGAACGAGGCCTTGCCGATGCTACAGTGCACCAGGCCGGCCTTGTCGGTGCGATAACGCACCTGTCCCGACTTGGCGTTCTTCACCGCACCCGCCACGTCGGCGGTCACCGTGCCCACCTTGGGGTTGGGCATCAAGCCGCGCGGACCCAGCACCTGGCCGAGTTGGCCGACCACGCGCATCGCGTCCGGCGCGGCGATTACCACGTCGAAGTCAATCTTGCCCGCCTTCACCGAAGCGGCGAGGTCGTCAAAGCCCACGATGTCGGCGCCCGCGGCCTTGGCGGCGTCGGCATTCGCGCCCTGCGCGAACACGGCGACGCGCACCGACTTACCGCTGCCGTGCGGCAGCACGGTGGAGCCGCGCACGCCCTGCTCGCTCTTCTTCGGATCTATGCCGAGATTGACGCTGACATCCACCGACTCGTCGAATTTGGCGGTGGCGCATTCCTTCACCAGCTTCACCGCTTCATCCACTGCATACAACCTGCCCGGCGTGTGTTTCTTTTTATAGGCCGCGATACGCTTGGGAAGCTTGATCATGACACTCCCTCCACGTCCACGCCCATGCTGCGCGCGCTGCCCGCGATGGTGCGCACCGCCGCGTCCATGTCCGCCGCGGTGATATCCGGCATCTTCACCTTGGCGATCTCTTCCAGTTGCTTGCGCGTGAGCTTGCCGACCTTGACGCTGTTCGGCGTCTTGCTGCCGCTCTCGATCCCCAATGCCTTTTTAATCAGTACCGAGGCGGGCGGCGTCTTGGTGATAAAGGTAAAGCTGCGGTCGCTGTACACGGTAATCACCACCGGTATCGGCAGACCCTGCTCCATTTTCTGTGTCGCGGCGTTGAACGCCTTGCAGAAT
>QZKM01000010.1 GCA_003599485.1 Gammaproteobacteria bacterium | reverse complement strand
GCAGGGCGTCGTCCATGATCCATTTGCGCGGACGGTTGGCGTGCTGCGCGCGCCGCTCGCGCCAGGCCGCCAGCGCGCGTAGCAGCGCCAGCTCGACGCCGCTGTTCAAGGTGTGCGCCAGGCCCACGCGCCGCCACGCCTCGTCCGGCTCATTGATATAGCGCGCCGCATCGCTCAGGGCGGCGGCGTCTTCCCGATACCAGTCGAGCCAGCCCTTATCCTGTAGCGCGGCGCGCAGCGTGTGATAGATCGGCCCCAGGTAACGCACGTCGTCGGCCGCGTAATCCAGTTGTTCCGCGCTCAACGGGCGCTGCGCCCAGTCGGTGCGCGTGTGCGCCTTGGCCAGTTGCACCTGGTGCTGTTCTGCCACCAGGGCGGCATAACCCAGTTGTTCGCCCAGACCGAGCATGGCGGCGGCGAGTTGGGTATCAAATACCGGCTGCGGCACGATCCGGTACAGATCGTGTAAAATCTCCAAATCCTGATGCGCGGCGTGCAGCACCTTGACCGTGGCCGGGTCGTACAGCAGTTCGCGCAGCGGGCCAAGATCGGTCAGCGCCAGGGGGTCTATGCAGGCGATGCCCTCATCGCAGGCGATCTGAATCAGGCACAGGCGCGCGTAAAAGGTATCGGTGCGCATGAACTCGGTGTCGAGCGCAAGCCAGGCGCTGCCGCTGAAGTGCTCGCACAGCGCACGCAAATCGGATTCGGTATTGACGTAAAATGGCTGCATGGCGCGCTCTATTATATATTCACCTTCCCGTTATTATGGGGACGCCGGCGGGCTGTTTTAAGCCTCCTTACACTGAGCACACGAATAATTCAAAACTCCGCTTGACCGCCCTGCTCACCCTGTTCTTCAAGCTGTGTCTGTTGCGCGCCAAGCCGCAAGACCTGCCCGCATCCGGGCTGCTGACGGGCGCGGCGCTGGCCGCCTATTTCCTTGCCGGATTAATGATCGCCCTGACTCAGCAGTCCGCCGGCCCCGCCGTGCTGGCGGCGCTGGCGGACAGCGCCGTGCTCGCCCTGCTCACCCATACGGTATTACTGTTACGCAAGCGCCCTGAACGCTTGGCGCAAACCCTGTCCGCGCTGGCGGGCACGGGCGCCGTGATCCAGCTTATCGCCTGGCCGCTGCTCGCCACACCCGCGCTGCTCGGGCTGCTGATCTGGAACCTGGCCATCAACGCGCACATCCTGCGTCACGCCCTGGAACTGCGGCTCGGCCCCGCCATCTTCGCCAGCGTGGGTTTTCTGCTGGTGTCCATCACCGTCGCGCTGGCGCTTAGCCCCCTGTCTCAAGGCGCAAGCTGACGCCATGCATCTGCACATCCTCGGCATCTGCGGCACGCTCATGGGAGGCATCGCGCGCCTGGCGCGCGAGGCGGGACACACGGTAAGCGGCTCCGATCAAAATGTCTATCCGCCCATGAGCACGCAGCTCAGCGAGCTTGGCGTCACGCTCAACGAGGGCTACCACGCCGGATACCTGCAACCCGCGCCGGACTGCGTGGTGATCGGCAACGCGCTGTCGCGCGGCAACCCGGCGGTGGAATATGTGCTCAACCAGGGCCTGCCCTATACCTCCGGCCCTGAGTGGCTGGCGCAGCATATACTGTGTGAGCGCTGGGTGCTGGCGGTGGCCGGCACGCACGGCAAAACCACCACCAGTTCCATGCTGGCCTGGATACTGGAACACGTCGGCCTCGAACCCGGC
This sequence comes from Gammaproteobacteria bacterium, assembly GCA_003599485.1. Classification (GTDB taxonomy): domain Bacteria; phylum Pseudomonadota; class Gammaproteobacteria; order SURF-13; family SURF-13; genus SURF-13. The sequence continues at coordinate 13,901 of QZKM01000010.1, read as the reverse complement.
TTTCTGATCGGCGGCGTGGCGCAGAATTTCGGCGTCAGCGCCCGTCTGGGCAAGGCGCCATTTTTTGTCATCGAAGCGGATGAATACGACAGCGCGTTTTTCGATAAACGCTCCAAGTTCATCCACTACCGCCCGCGCACTGCGATCCTGAACAATCTTGAGTTCGATCATGCTGACATCTTCTCCGATCTTGACGCTATCGAGCAGCAATTTCATTATTTTATGAGGACGATACCCGGTCAGGGGCTGGCTATCGTGAATGGCGCGGACGCCGCTCTGGTGCGGGTGCTGGCGCGCGGCTGCTGGACCCCGGTAGAGCGCTTTGGCGTCAACGACGGCTGGAATATCCGGGATAACGGCGCGGAGGAGGGTTTCGACATTCTGCACCAGGGTCAGCCGCTGGGACGGCTGAGATGGGGATTGCTCGGCGCACATAACCAGATGAACGCCCTCGCCGCCATCGCCGCCGCGCGCCACGCTGGCGTCACGCCCGCCCAGGCGATAGGCGCATTGCAGGAATTCCAGGGCGTGCGGCGGCGCATGGAGGTGCGCGGCAGCGTAAACGGCGTCACCGTGTACGACGACTTCGCGCACCATCCGACCGCCATCGCCACCACGCTGCACGGCCTGCGCCGGCGCGCGGGCGAGGCGCGCATCCTCGCCGTGCTGGAGCCGCGCTCCAACACCATGCGCCTGGGGGTGCATCAACACACGCTGGCGCCGTCACTGAGCCTGGCGGACGCGGTGTTTCTTTATCAGCCGCCCGATCTTGGCTGGGAACTCAGCGCCGTCGCGGCCGCCTTGACCAATAAAAAATCGCAGGTGCTGACCTCCATCGCCAGCCTGACGGAGGCGATCGCCCGGGAAGCGCGCCCCGGCGACCACGTGCTGATTATGAGCAACGGCAGCTTCGGCGGCCTGCATGAAAAATTGATTGAGCGTTTAAGAAAACCTTAACGCTCTATTACCGACAAGACCATCAATACACCCACCCACACGGCGGCGAAGCTGAGCAGCAGCACCGCGGCGGCGGCGCAGTCCTTGACCAGCCTGATGCGCGGATGGCGCTCCGGGTGCAGGTGATCCACCAGGTGTTCGAGCGCGGTATTGATCAACTCGGCCGCCAGCACCAGCGCGATCATCATCCCCGCCAGCGCCCACCACACCAGCGCCGGACGCAGCGCGATCAGCGCAATCAGCGCCGCCACGGCAAACCCCAGTTGCACGCGCAGGCTGCGCTCGCTCCGCCACGCCTGTTGCAGGCCGTGCCAGGCAAAACCAAATCGTTTGTGCAATGCCTGGTTTTTCATCTTACCTCACGATATAAACCTCAGACAGGGTGTAGCGCTGCGCCTCCTGCGCGTGGCGTTGCGTCAGATACCAGATGGCGCTGAGCAGCAGGGCCAGCAGCGCCGCCACGCCCAGCGCACGGGCCGGCAGGCGCGCACAGGCGCGGCGCCGGTAGCTGATCGTCAACAGCGTAACCCAGAACAGACCCAGCGTGAGGCCGCCCAGCACATCGGACAGCCAATGCGCGCCGAGATACAGGCGCGACACTATGACTATCATGATAATCAGGCCGGCCGCGCCATACACCGTCCAGCGCCAGGGTTTGCCGGTTCCCTGCGCGACCAGCCACGCGAAAAAACCATAACTCACCATGCTCATGGTGGCGTGCGCGCTGGGAAAACCGTAGGCCGAAACACCGGTGTACAGATCAAGCGGACGCGGCAGGTGCAGGATTTGTTTTAGCGCCAGAGGAACAACAACGGCGAACCCGTGCGCCGCCAGCCAATGCCAGGCGGCGCGCCAGTGACGCCTCCACAGCAGCACCGCCCCTGCCGCCGCAAACAGCGCGCCGATGGTGTAGAGACTGCCAAGCTGGGTCAGCGCCACCATCGCCTGGTCGGTCCACGGCTCACGCCATGTTTGCAGGGCGTTGAACACCGCGTTGTCCATGCGCGCCAGAACATCGCCACGCAGGGCGAGATACACCACCCCGCAGAACAGCAGCGCCAGCGTGATGAGCAGCAGCAAGGCGCCGGACAGGTGGCGGCTTTTCATGCCGGCAGCGGACGGCGGCTTAACAGCGCGAGCGCCAGGGCCGCCACGGCGGTAAGCAAGGCCGAAATGGTAAACGCGTAACCCATGCCGTACACCTCCCACACCACGCCAAACCATAGCGCCCCGGGCAAGGCGAACAGGCCCACCGTCATATGATACAGGCCGAAGGCCGTGCCTTTGGCGGAGGCGTGCGCCAGATCGCCGATCATGGCCAGTTCCGCACCCTCGGTGCTGGCGGTGGCCGCGGCATACCCCACCAGTACCGCCACCACCATCCAGAACTCATTCGTCCACGGAATCAGCAACAGCAAAGCGACTTGCAGTGACCAGCCGCTGATCAAGACCGGCAGACGCCCGATGCGGTCGGACAGGCGTCCGGCGGGAAATGCGATCAGCGCGCGCGCCAGATGCGCCGCCACCCAGATGAGCGGAATCCACGGCACCGGCACGCCTTGCTGGCTGAGCCATAGAATCAGAAATACATCTGGCGCGCCGGACAAGGCCACGCCTCCCGCCGCCAGCACCAGCGCGCGCAGGCGCGGGTGCAGCAACGACCAGCGCAACGGCGGCGCATGCTGCCGCTCAGTCCTGGCGGGGGCGCGCAAACCGAAAACCAGCAACGCCACCGCGAGCACCCCGGGCACGACCGAGACCAGAAACACCTCGCGCATCTCCAGCCCCCAGGCCAGCAGGATCGCCGCCAGCAGCGGGCCAATCACCGCCCCGCTGTGATCCATGGTGCGGTGCAGACCGAAGGCGTGACCGCGTAGCGAGCCGTCTATCGAGCCCGACAGCCAGGCATCGCGCGGCGCGCTGCGCAGCCCCTTGCCGATACGATCGGTAAAGCGCAGCAGCAGCACCATCCCCCAGCTATTGGCCAGACCCAGCAACGGGCGCACCAGGTTCGACACGCTGTAACCCGACACGGTGAGCAGCTTGCGCCCCATGCCGCGGTCACTCATGCGTCCCGCCCACAGCTTGAGCAGGCTGACGGCGGTGTCCGCCACGCCTTCAATCAGACCGATAATCGCCGGACCCGCGCCCAAGGTCCCGGCCAGGAATACCGGCAAGAGCGGCGTAATCATGTCGCTCGCCACGTCGTTCAGAAAACTGACGGAGCCGAGCAGCACCACGGTGGCGGGGAGCTTGTTCATATCAAGACAGAGAAAAGGGGAAAGAGCAAAGAGACAAGAGAAAAGAAATCAAAGTAAACATCGGGCCATGATTTTCCGGGGGATTCTTCTTTTCCCTCTTCCCTTTTCTCTTTCCTCTTTATTTCTGCCGTTTCGCGCGCGGGTGCGCGGCGTCGTAGACCTGGGCCAGGTGCTGGAAATTGAGCCGGGTGTATATTTGCGTAGTGCTGATGTTGCTGTGACCCAGCAGTTCCTGCACCGCGCGCAGGTCGCCGCTCGACTCCAGCAAATGACTGGCGAACGAGTGACGCAGCATGTGCGGATGCACCGGCATCCCGATGCCCTGTTTCAGCGCCCACCGGCGCAAGCGCATCTGCAAGGCGCGCGGGGTAAGGCGCTGGCCGCGGCGGGTGATGAATAACGCGGACTCCGATGCGGAAGCCCAGAGCGTGCGCTGTTTCAGCCACCCGGCGAGCGCGGCCCGCGCCTTGCCTCCCACCGGCAATACGCGCGTCTTGCCGCCCTTGCCGGTCACGCGCACCAGCGCATCTCGCAAATCAACGTCCGCCACATTGAGCGACGCCAGCTCACTCAGGCGCAGCCCGGACGAATACAGTAATTCCAGTGCGGCGCGGTCGCGCTGCGCCGTGGCGTCCGTTGCCTTGATGTCGAGCAGCCGTCCCATTTGTTCGACATCCAGCACGGCGGGCAAATGGCGCGGCGGCTTCGGCAGCGCAATGCCGAGCGCCGGGCTCTGCTCCACCGCGCCTTCGCGCAGCAAATAATTGAAAAATCCGCGCAGCGCGGAAAGCTGGCGCTGCAGGCTGCGCCCGCTCAAGCCCGCGCGGTGGCGCGCGGCGGCATAGTCTCGTACCTGATGATGCGTGAGCGCACGCCATTCGGTAATGCCGCGTTGCGCGCAAAACGCGGCGATGGCGGCAAGATCGCGCCGGTAGTTCTCGCGCGTCAGGGCGGCGAGGCGGCGTTCGCCGCTGAGGTGGGTAAAGAATTTTTCCAGCCAGGCCTGCGCGTCAGCGGACATGGCGCCCGGCACGCCTCATACCTCCAGGTAAACGCTGATCGCCTGCCCCGCCAGTGCGCCGAGATGCGACAGAAACAGCGTGCCCATCTCCGGGTTAAAGCGCCCGCTCTCGAAGCTGCCCACCGCGAACAGGCCGATGCAGACCGGCGTCGCTCCCGGCATCCTGCCTCCCGCGACACTAGCACATCCCTGTGCGTCGTCGGCGCCGGCGTCGTGCTGCCAGGTGAGCGGAACCAGCGCCAGGGAAGAAATCTCGCTCGCCCGCTCGATAAACAGGTATTGCAGTTGCGCCGGGCGCAGCTTGCCGCACACTGGTTTGCGCTGCTCAATGATTTTCTGGAACGCCGAGAGGTCTTCGCTGTCCACGGCGGCGAATACGGTATCAGGCAGTTCCACGCCGGGTTTGAGCGCCTCCCCCTTGGCGGGGCGGAACAGACGCAGGGCGACGGCGTCCGCGTCAAACTCATTCATCATCGCGTCATGCAGGGTGCGCACGATGGCGGCCAGTCCGGTGCAGCGCATCAGCGCCAAAGTGAGGCGCTGTATGCGTTCATTCAGGCGGTCATTGCCGCGCGCTACCTGCACCAAATCCATCAGTTCGCGCCGCAATTGGCGATTCTGGTCGCGCAGCACGCTCACCTGCCGCTCGACCAGCGACACCGCGCCGCCGCTCTCGTGCGGCACATGCAGTTCCGCGAGCAGGGCGGGGTGGCGTAGAAAAAAGTCGGGGTGCGCGCGCAGGTATTCCACCAGTTGCAACTCGACGTCCGCTATATCCGCCCGTTCTTGTTGTGTGCTCATAGTTCTATCTCGCCCTCGTATACGCTGACCGCCGGTCCGGTCATGTGCACTTCCTCCCCTGCCCCGCGCCAGGCTATTTGCAACCGGCCGCCGGGTAACGCCACGGTTACTTTATCATCCACCTGCCCCCGCAGTCGAGCCACCACCATCGCCGCGCAGGCGCCGCTGCCGCAGGCCAGCGTCTCGCCCGCGCCACGCTCGAACACGCGCAACTCTATATTGGCCCGGTCCACGATGCGCATGAAACCCGCATTCGCCCCGCGCGGGAAGCGCGCGTGCCTTTCTATCAGCGGCCCCAGGGTGGAAACCGGCGCGCGCTGCACGTCCTCCACCTGCAACACCGCGTGCGGATTACCCATGGACACCGCGCCGATTTGATACGTCTTCCCCTCCACCTCCAGCGCGTAACTCAGCGCCTCCTGATCGGCCAAAAAGGGGATGTCCTGCGGCAGCAATCGCGGCACGCCCATACTCACCGTCACCTGGCCGTCCTGCTCCAGGCGCGGCCGGATCACCCCGTACATCGTCTCCACTACCAGCTCATTCTTGGCGCTCAACCCCTGATCGCGCACAAAACGCATAAAACAGCGCGCCCCGTTACCGCACTGCTCCACCTCACCGCCGTCGGCATTATAAATGCGGTAGGCGAAATCCACGCCCTTGCTGCGGGCCGACTCAACCAGCAACACCTGGTCGCACCCCACACCGAAGTGGCGGTCGGCAAGAAAGCGTATTTGCTCCGAAGTAAGCGCGACGGCTTGAGAAATGGCGTTTATCACCACAAAATCATTGCCCAGACCGTGCATTTTGGTAAATTTAAGATGCATGGCCATTAGGTTACTGCTTATGAAATCAATTTCATAGCCCGGCTTGGCATTGCCCTGAGCCGCCGCTATGCTTGCGCCATGCCCAAACAATTATTCCTGAAGCTGAAGAATCACCCCTCCAAATGGCTGCGCGTCAGCGCCGGGGTGCTGTTGATCTTCATGGGGCTGCTCGGTTTCCTGCCGGTGCTGGGTTTCTGGATGATTCCGCTCGGCGTGATTCTATTGTCCGTGGACTTCCACTGGATGCGCCGCCTGCGCCGCCGCACCGAGGTGTGGTGGGGCAATCTCCGCAAACGCAAAGCGAAGCGTCATCCCCCCGCCAAGCACCCATGAAAATACGCCTCCAAAACTCGTGTAGCGTGCGCCACGCGCACGATTAAGAGGTTGTTGAAAAACAGCCTGTATGCGGCCCAGGGATGGGCCGCCATTTTCCAAACACGCCGCAGGTGTTTGGAAAATGGAGCACAGCAAAAATCACACTTTTTGCCGTGCGGGTTGAAAAAGCCCATGGATGGGCTTTTTCAACAAACTCTTAAGCTACGCAGGGCGTTTGCTTTCTCCCAATATCACTACCGCCAATACCGCCACCCCGGCCGTGATGGCGGAGTCCGCGACATTGAACGCTGGCCAGTGCCATTGCCGGTAATGGAAGTCGAGAAAGTCCACCACGTAACCGAAACGCACGCGGTCTATCACGTTGCCCAGCGCGCCGCCCAGTATCAGCGACAGCGCCGCGGCTTGCCACTTATCCGCGGCGGGGAGTCGTTTCAGCCACAGGATGATCACGGCGCTCACCGCGAGCGCGATGACGGTGAAGAACCAGCGCTGCCAGCCGCCCGCGCCGGACAGAAAACTGAACGCCGCGCCGGTGTTGTGCAGCAGGGTGAGATTGAAGAACGGCGCGATCTCAATCGACTGCCAAAGCTGCATGGAGCCGCTGATCAGATATTTGCTGAACTGATCCAGGACAATCACCAGCGCCGAAAGCCACAGCCATTTAAGCATCACGCGTAGCGCCTCGTTTCGCCCTTCCCGGCGACATTTTCCACGCAGCGCAGGCAGATTTCGGGGTGTTCGCCATTTGCGCCCACGTCGGCGCGGTGATGCCAGCAGCGTACGCATTTTGCGTGCGCCGAGGGCGTCACCCTGATCCACAGGCCCTGTTCCGCCTCCTGCGTCAAGTCCGCCGGCTTCCAGTCCGGCGCATGGATACGCGCGTCCGAGGTAATCAGGACGAACCTCAGCTCATCGTGCAGCAGCGCCAGCGCCGCGCGCCACTCCGGGGAGCAATAAATATCCGCTTCCGCGTCCAGGGATGAGCCGATACTTCCCGCCGCGCGCAGCTTTTCCAGTTCCTTGCTCACCGCCTCGCGCGCGCGGATGATCTGCTCCCAGGCCTTCGCGTCTATCGCCGCGCCGTCCAAAGGAGCCAGACCGTCATACCAGGTTTCCATCAGCACCGAGTCCAGCCGCTTGCCCGGTATATAACGCCAAATCTCCTCGGCGGTGAAGCTCATGATAGGCGCGAACCAGCGCGCCATCGCCTCGATGATGTGATAGATCGCGGTTTGCGCGGAACGGCGCGCGAGGCTGTCTTTGCGCGTGGTGTATTGACGATCCTTGATGATATCCAGATAAAACGCGCCCATCTCCACCGCGCAGAAATTATGCAGCTTCTGGTAAATCACGTGGAATTCATAATCATCATAGGCCTTGACGATATCCTGCTGCAGGCGGCGCGCGCTGTCCATCGCCCAGCGGTCCAGTTCCAGCATGTTTTCGGCGTCTACCTTGTCTTTTGCGGGATCAAAGTCATGCAGGTTGGCGAGCAGGAAGCGCGCGGTGTTACGCAGCCGCCGGTAGGCATCGGCGGCGCGTTTCAGGATTTCATCCGACACGCTCATTTCACCGCGGTAATCGGTGGCGGCGACCCACAGACGTAAAATGTCCGCGCCCAGCGCACCGGCTACTTTTTGCGGAGCGACCACGTTGCCCCTGGACTTGGACATCTTCTCGCCCCTGGCGTCCACCGTGAAGCCGTGCGTGAGCACCGATTTATAGGGCGCGTGGCCGCGCATCGCCACCGAAGCCAGCAAGGACGACTGGAACCAGCCGCGATGCTGGTCGGAGCCCTCCAGATACAAATCCGCCGGCACGCCGTTCAACTCCGCGCGCCGCTCCAGCACACAGGCGTGGGTCACGCCGGAGTCAAACCACACATCCAGCGTGTCAGTGGTCTTGGCATAGTGCGCCGCATCATCGCCCAGCAGCTCCCCGGCATCCAGATCAAACCAGGCGTCCATGCCGCGCTGCTCGACCTGCGCGGCCACCGCTTCGATCAGTCTCGGCGTATCCGGATGCAGCGCGCCGCTCTGTTTGTGCACGAACAGGGTGATGGGCACGCCCCAGGTGCGCTGGCGCGAGATGCACCAGTCGGGACGCCCCGCCACCATGCCCGCGATGCGCGCCTTGCCCCAGCCGGGTATCCAGCGCGTGTGCTCGATGGCATACAGCGCCGCGCTGCGCAAACCCTTCTGCTCCATGCTGATAAACCATTGCGGCGTGGCGCGGAAGATGAGCGGCGTGTGATGCCGCCAGCAATGCGGATAGCTGTGGCGCAGCGCGTGTTCATGCAGCAGCGCGCCGCGCGCCTTGAGCACTTCAATCACTTCGTTATTCGCCTGCGTCACGTGCATCCCGGCGAACAATTCCGTGCCTGGCAGAAACTTGCCGTCATCGCCCACCGGACACTCCACCGGCAGGCCGTAGCGCTGACCCACCACGTAATCGTCCTGGCCATGTCCGGGCGCGATGTGCACCGCGCCGGTGCCCGCATCGGTGGTAACATGCACGCTGGGCACGATGGGCGCCTCGCGCGCATAGAACGGGTGTTGCAGCTTGACGCCGTCGAGATCGGCGCCGCGGCAAGTGGCGAGCACCCGGTAACTCTCGATGCCATAACGCGCCAAGGCGTCTTTCAGCAGCGCCTCGGCGAACAGCAGGCGTTCCATGCCGCGCTCAGATTTACATTGCGCCACGACGTAATCCGTTTCCGGATTGAGCGCCACGGCCTGATTGGCGGGCAGCGTCCACGGCGTGGTGGTCCAGATCACCACGCTGAGCGGCCCCGCGCCTTCAACTCCCGGCGCGTGGCGGCAGCGCGCCATGAAGGCTTCGTCGTCCAGCACCGCAAAACGCACATCAATCGCGGGGGAAGTCTTATCTTCGTATTCCACCTCCGCCTCGGCCAGCGCCGAGCCGCAGTCCACGCACCAGTGCACCGGCTTGTAACCCTGGTGCACGTGGCCGTTTGCAATGATGCGCCCGAGGCTGCGTATGATGTCCGCCTCGAATTTGAAATCCATGGTGAGGTAGGGGTGCTCCCAGTCGCCGATCACGCCCAGGCGTTTGAAATCCGCGCGCTGGCTTTCCACCTGTTTCCCGGCGTATTCGCGGCAGGCCTGGCGGAAGGTTTTGGCGTCCACCTTGACGCCCACCCGGCCGGCCTTTTTCTCCACCATCAACTCGATGGGCAGGCCGTGACAGTCCCAGCCCGGCACATACGGCGCATCATAGCCGCTCAGGGTTTTGCTCTTGACGATGATGTCCTTGAGGACTTTGTTCACCGCGTGGCCGATGTGGATTTCGCCGTTGGCGTAGGGCGGGCCGTCGTGCAGCACGAATTTTTTCCTGCCCCTGCCCGCCTCGCGCAGGCTGGCGTACAAACCGATTTCATCCCAGTGGCGCACCATCTCCGGCTCACGCGCCGGCAGATTCGCCTTCATGGGAAAATCCGTCTGCGGCAAATTCAGTGTTGCTTTGTAGTCGGTCACCATTAGCCTCTTTAATAACAAAGTAGCGAGTTACGAGTAGCCAGCAGCGAGGAACAGCACTCCTCGCTACTAGCTACTAGCTACTAGCTACTAGCTACTAGCTACTAGCTACTGTTTTTCTAAAAAACTCGCGAGCCTGTTCGCAATCCCTGGCGATCGCGTTTTTTAATTCATCCAGCGACGCGAACCGTTGCTCATCGCGCAGCTTGTGTAAAAACTCCACCTGCACGTGGCGTCCGTAAATATCCTGGTCGAAATCCAGCACGTGCACTTCCAGCAGACAGCGTGTCCCGTCCACGGTGGGGCGGGTGCCAACGTTGGCCACACCCTCCAGCGGCTCGCGCTCCAGGCCATAGACCTCGACGGCAAACACGCCTGCTACCGGGCTCACCATGCGGTGCATGTGGATGTTCGCGGTGGGAAAACCCAGCGCGCTCCCGCGCCGGTCGCCGCGCGCCACGCGCCCGGACATGCGATACGGGCGGCCCAGCCATTTCTGCGCCGCCTCCAAATCGCCCTGCGCCAGCGCCTCGCGCACCCGCGTGCTGCTGACGCGCACGCCCTCCACGCTGTAACTGTGCATCGCTACGACCTGGAAGTCATACTGCTCCCCGGCCTGTTGCAGCAGGCTGAAGTTTCCCTCGCGCCGGTATCCGAAACGGAAATCGTCCCCCACCACCAGGCGCCGCACCGCCAGACCCTCTACCAGCAGTCTTTGTATAAATTCACCGGGCGGGGTATGCGCGAGCCTGTCATCAAAGCGCAGGCACAGCACGCGCTGCACCGAGTAGCGCCGCAGCGCCTGTATTTTCTCACGAAACCGCGTGAGCCGCGCGGGCGCCTTATCGCGCGCGAAAAATTCCTGCGGCTGCGGCTCGAAGATAATCACCGTGGCGGGCATATCCAACTCGGCGGACATCGAAGCCAACTGTCCCAGCACCGCCTGGTGCCCCAGATGCACGCCGTCGAAGTTGCCGATGGTGGCGACGCAGCCGCGGTGCCGCGCACGCAGGTTATACAGGCCGCGTATCAGTTCCATACCAAACCGTGTTCACTCATGCGCGGGCCTGGCCAGCAGCGTCTTGAAGCGCACGCCGCTCAACCACAGCGCCGCGAGATACACGGCGGCCCCGCCCAGCACCAGCAGCATAAGTTGCACGGCGCGCAGCAGCGACCTTGCCTCCAGCCAGTCAGCCAACTCTCCGGCGCCTGCCCACAGTACCAGCCCCATCGCCGCATTCGCGCCCAGCACGCGCAGCGCAAATCCGCCCCAGCCTGATTGCGGCTGATAGATCGCCTGTTTGCGCAACCTGCGGTACAACAACCCGGCATTGAGAAACGCGGCCAGCGCCGTGGCGAACGCTATGCCTGCGTGTCCCACGCCGAACCCGGCGAGCGGAATGACAAACAACACGTTGAGCGCCATGTTGGCGAGCATGGCGATCATGCCGATGCGCACCGGCGTACGCGTGTCCTGGCGCGCATAAAAGGCGGGGGCGAGTATTTTAATGGAAATGTAGCCCAGCAAACCCGAAGCGAAGGCCATCAAGCTGTACCTGGACATTCTCACGTCTTCGGCGGTGAATTCGCCATAATGAAACAGCGTGGTGAGCATCGGCCCGGCGAGCAGCACCAGGCCCACCGTGGCGGGCGCGCCGATCAGCAGCACCCAGCGCAGCGCCCAGTCCAGGGTGTGTGAGAACTTTTCAGGCGAGGCGCGCGCGTGCTCCTGGGAAAGACTGGGCAGCATCACCGTGGCAAGCGCGATGCCGAACACACCGAGCGGAAACTCCACCAGCCGGTCCGAGTAATACAGCCACGACACGCTGCCCGCCACCAGCAGCGAGGCGATGAGGGTATCAAATAACAGATTGATCTGCGTCACCGACACGCCGAAGATCGCGGGCGCCATCAATTTAATAATGCGCCGCACGCCTTCGTCCTTCCAGCCCCAGCGCAAACGCGGCAACAACTTCAGGCGTTTGAGATACGGCAGTTGAAACAACAACTGCACCAGGCCGCCGAGAAACACACCCCAGGCCAGGGCGGTAACGGGATGCGCAAGATGGGGGCTGAGCCAGATGGCGGCGCCGATCATGGCCAGATTAAGAAATACCGGCGTGAAGGCGGGCACGGCGAAACCGCCGTAGCTGTTCAGCATGGCGCTCGCCAGCGCCGCAAGCGAGACAAACAGCAGATAGGGAAAGGTGATGCGCAGCATGGCCACGGTCAGATCGTAGCGCTCCGGCTCATCCAGAAATCCGGGCGCAAAGATCATCACCAGCAAAGGCGCGGCGATCACGCCGATCAGCGTCACCGCGAACAGCACGCCCGCCAGCACGCCCGCGACGTCGTCCACCAGCGCGCGCACTTCGTCGTGTGAGCGCCGGGTCTTGTACTCCGACAACACCGGCACAAAGGCCTGTGAAAACGCGCCCTCGGCAAACAGTCTTCGCCAGAAATTGGGGATGCGGAACGCGACGAAAAAGGCGTCCGCCCCGCTGCCCGCGCCAAACAGGCGCGCGATCACCATGTCGCGCACGAATCCCAGGATACGCGAGATCAGGGTCATCGCGCCGACCGTGGCGGTGGACTTTAACAGATGCTTAGTCAGAAAACTGGCCTTTCAAGGGGGATGGCTGACAGTTTTTAATATATAAACTATACAGTCACGCATTATCGCGGATTCGCGCCGCAGAGGCCACCACACTGCGGCGGCACATCCGCGCGCATCCCGCCATTGACCAAGAGTGGTAAAAAATAGGATAATTAGCGGTTTATTGAATCAGGAGTATTCCCTTGGCCAATACTGCCCAAGCTAAGAAGCGCGCCCGACAGGCGGAAAAGCATCGTCAACTGAACGCCGGCCAGCGCTCCGCCATGCGCACCGACGTTAAGAAGGCCGTCCAGGCCCTGAGCGCGAGCGACAAGGCCCAGGCAAGCGCGGCCTACAAGCAGGCCGTTTCCACCCTGGACGCCATGGCGCGCAAAGGCCACATCCACAAAAACAAGGCCGCCCGCCACAAGAGCCGCCTCAACACCCGCCTGCGCGCCCTCGCTACCGCCTGATCCGTTTCACCGAACGGCCTTAAGCCTGTCGAGATAGGCCGTCAGACGCCGGGCGTTGGCGCCGAAGTCATGCCGCCCGATGCGCGAGGCCGAGCGCGCGTCTACGCGGCTCCCGCCCGGCGCCTCAGTAATGCGCACCACCACATCATCCTTAAAGCGCAACCAGAAGGTGCGCGCCACGGCCTCGATGCGCCCTTCCGCGGCGTTCGCATCCACGATCTCCCAACCCATTTGTTTGGCCGCGGCAAGCGCTCGCTCATAGGCCTGATCACGGTTCAACGCCAGCAGCACGGGTTTGATCTGTGGATAGGCCCTGTGCTGCTGTTCCGCAATCGCCGCGCCACCATATTCCACCGAGTTGGCGTTGGGGCTGCGCAGCGCCGACACCGCCGCAAAGCGCGGCGGATTGTCCGTGTCCGTGCTGATGTCGTGTATCGGCGGCAGCCGCAGCCCGATGTAAAGCCAGTACAAGCCCAGCGACGCGACAGCGGCAAGCACTCCCAGAAACATCCACATCAATCCTTTCCTCACTGGGCGTGAGCGGGTAAAAATCATACATTGAGCATACCGCAATAAAAAACCCCTGCAAGTTTCCCTGCAGGGGTTCGGATATAAAAGCCTGGCAGTGACCTACTTTCGCATAGGATCTCCCACACTATCATCGGCGCAGAACGCTTTCACTTCCGAGTTCGGAATGGGATCGGGTGGTTCACGTTCGCTATGGCCGCCAGGCAAACTGGCTTGCCGGAGCATCCGGCAAAAAATCGGGAAGTTGTACAAGGCTTGGGTAATGCACAAATGCCTTACTCATAATCCCAGCGTCTGATTCATTTACAGACTGCTTGGGTGTTATAAGGTCAAGCCGCACGGTCAATTAGTACTCCTTAGCTCAACGCATTACTGCGCTTACACATGGAGCCTATCAACGTCGTAGTCTTCGACGGACCTTCAGGGGAGTTAAATTCCCGGGAGATCTCATCTTGAGGTGGGCTTCCCGCTTAGATGCTTTCAGCGGTTATCCCGTCCGTACATAGCTACCCGGCAGTGCCATTGGCATGACAACCGGTACACCAGAGGTACGTCCATCCCGGTCCTCTCGTACTAAGGACAGATCCTCTCAAATCTCCAGCGC
>QZKM01000045.1 GCA_003599485.1 Gammaproteobacteria bacterium | reverse complement strand
ATGTCCCTCCTATGCTAAAATTATAGCCCGGAGGTGTCCGTTAAAGCGTGGGAAGCCCAATTATAGCCCGGAGGTGTCCGTTAAAGCGTGGGAAGCCCACAACTCGAAATTATATGTCTTTGCAAGTGGATCAGGCGCGGTAAATTTGAGACTGTATTTTCCCACTTCCCTGCAGTATGTCCGCAAGGTAACTTCCCCGTTAATCCCGCTGCCATTAAGAGCACCACAGGCATAGCTAAAAAAGCTAAATACAAAGCACCCATTCTGTCCCAGATAACTATCATAGAAGGTCATTATAGACTTCTGCAGAGACACGCCATTCGGGTCGAAATACTCCCACTGCCACTGCTGTCCATTTTGGGCTTCTTGTATATCAATCCTGAGCCCTACGAGTGCGTCGCTTATTGGAATTTTTGCATCCGTTTCCGGAATAACTATCCCTGTGCCATCCTTCTGATATGGGCTCGTTTTGTAATCAGTCTCATTCTGGTAGCGGTAAAATCCATCTATGCTGGTGGTGACCGCATGGGCCAACGGTGAAAAGAAGAGCATCATCAGCATCAGGCCGTATAAACGCTTCCTTGTTGTCAGCATACTCCCTCCCCATGGAAGTGAATGGCAGAACCTCGGCCTCAAGACTAGCAGGGGGGGGGGCTGGGTTGTCAAGGGGTGAGAGTATTCAAAAACAGTGCTCAAGTTGACTGTTGTGGCATGGTTTGCGCTGGCTTCATGTCTGAAATATCATGAAGGAACTTCTGATTAATTCGTCATTCCGGGCGGGGCGGAGCGTAGACCCGGAATCCAGTGCTTTCAGTTCAGTGACTTACTGGATTCCCGCCTTCGCGGGAAAGACGTTTCTCTAATAAATCAGGGCCTCCTTAATGCGCCTCGGCCCAGTTGCGGCCGGTGCCGGCGTCCACGGCGAGAGGGACGGATAGGCCTTCGATGGCGGTCATCAGGTGGCGCACGTTTTCGGTGAGTACGGCGCGATCTTTCTCCTCCACTTCGAACACCAGTTCGTCGTGCACTTGCATGATCATGCGCGCGTTGAATTTGGTTTGTTGCAGCCAGGCGTCTATGCGCAGCATGGCGAGCTTGATGATGTCGGCGGCGCTGCCTTGCATGGGGGCGTTGATGGCGGTGCGTTCGGCGTATTGACGTAGTTGCGCGTTGCGGCTGTTGATTTCAGGCAGATACAAGCGCCTGCCGTACAAGGTTTCCACGTAACCCTGTCTGCGCGCCTGCGCGCGGGTGCGCTCCATGAAGTCGTGCACGCCGGGATAACGCGCGAAATAGAGATTCATATACTCCTGCGCCGCCTCGCGCGGCACGCCGAGCTGTTTGGCGAGGCCGAAGGCCGACATGCCGTAGATCAGGCCGAAGTTGATAACCTTGGCGGCGCGGCGCTGCTCCTCGCTCACCTGTTCCAGCTTTACGCCGAACACCTCGGCGGCGGTAGCCTTGTGGATGTCCTGCCCGCCTTCGAAGGCGCGCTTGAGGCGCGCGTCACCGGAGAGGTGCGCCATGATGCGCAGCTCGATCTGCGAATAATCGGCGGAGAGCAGGCGATAACCGGCGGGCGCGATGAACGCCGCGCGCACGCGCTTGCCTTCGTCGCCGCGCACCGGGATGTTTTGCAGGTTGGGATCGCTTGACGACAAACGCCCGGTGGCGGTGACGGCCTGATGATAACGCGTGTGCACGCGCCCGGTAACGGGATTAACCTGCTCCGGCAGGCGGTCGGTGTAAGTGGATTTAAGTTTGCTCAGCGTACGCTGTTCCAGAATCAGCTTGGGCAACGGGTAATCCAGCGCCAGCTCCTGCAACACCTCTTCCGCCGTGGAGGGCTGGCCCTTGGGGGTTTTTTTCAGCACCGGCAAACCGAGCTTGTCATACAAAATGCCCTGTAATTGTTGCGGCGAACCCAGGTTGAACATCTGCCCGGCCATTTGATACGCCTGATCCTCCAGTTGTTTGAGGCGCGCCGCCAGTTCCTCGCTGTGCGCGCGCAGCAGCGCGGCGTCCACCAGCACGCCCGCGCGCTCGATGCGCGCCAGCACCGGCACCAGCGGCATTTCTATTCCGCTGAATAATTTTTCCAGGGGCGGAATTTTTTCCAGCTTGGGCCAGAGCAGCGCGTGGAGCTGATCTATGGCCGTTACCTGCTCCGCGGCCGATGCAGTGCTTGCCAATTCCCGCTCCAGGTATTTTTCGCATAACGAAGAAAGATTGTGTCGCGCGGCGGTGCTGTCCAGCACGTAGGACTCCAGCATCACGTCATAAGCCAGAGCCTCCGGCGTCACCCCGTGACGCGCCAGCACGTTGAGCGCGAACTTGAGGTCGTGCCCGCGTTTCTCCACCGCGGGGTTTTGCAGCAGCGGACGCAAGGCATCCAGCGCGGCATCGGACGGCATGGCGTCGTTGAATTGCAGGCGCAGCGCCGTGCCGGTCTCCGTCTGCACGGCGAGGCCCGTCAGCTCATCGCGCATGTAGTCGGCGCCGGATGTCTCCAGCGCCAGGGTCAACGAGTTCACACCGTGCTGAGCCTTCACCCAGTTTTGCAGTTCGTCAATCGAGCTTGGCGTTTCGAATGTAACCGGCGCCCCCTCTCCCCTGCCCTCTCCCCCTGCGGGAGAGGGGATAAGGGGGGGCGACTCTCCCGCGGGGGAAGGAGGGGTTGAAGTATGCGGCTCTCCGGCAAGGCGGGCGGGGATGGCTTGAGGCGGGGTGTCCAGCTCGGCCAGCCAGCGCTTGAATTCCATGCGCTGATAAAGCTGGCCCAGGGCAGCGTTGTCCGGCGCGCGCGGCTGCAAATCCTGCGGCGCAATGGGCAACTGCACGTCGCAGCGGATGGTGAGCACCTGTTTGTACAACGGCAGTTGCGGTATGGCGGCGCGCAAATTCTCGCCCGCCTTGCCCGGTATCTCATGCGCGTGCGCCACCAGGTTGTCCAGCGTGCCGTACTGCTTGAGCCATTTCACCGCGGTGACCGGCCCCACCTTGGGCACGCCGGGCACGTTGTCCACCGCGTCGCCCACCAGGGCGAGATAATCGCCGATCTGCTCCGGAGTGACGCCGAATTTTTCCACTACCCCCAGCCGGTCCAGCACCGTGTTGGTCATGGTGTTGATGAGGATGATGTGGCCGTTCACCAGTTGCGCGAAGTCCTTGTCGCCGGTGGAGATGAGCGTGTCCATGCCCTCTGCCGCCGCCTGCGCGGCGAGCGTGCCGATCACGTCGTCGGCCTCCACGCCTTCGATGCTGATTAATGGCAGGCCCATTGCCTGTATAATGGCGTACAGCGGCTCGATCTGGCGCACCAGCTCATCGGGCATGGGGGGACGTTGCGCCTTGTAGCGCTCGAACAGCTCGTCGCGGAAGGTCTTGCCCTTGGCGTCGAATACCAGCGCGACGTATTTCGGCTGAGTATCGCCGATGAGCTTGCGCAGCATGTTGAGCACGCCGTACACCGCGCCGGTCGGCTCGCCGCGGGAATTGGTGAGCGGCGGCAGCGCGTGGAAGGCGCGATACAGATAGGAACTGCCGTCCACGAGTAATAAGGCGGGTTTCATGCCACACGGCTCACAAGGATAGGCTATATAGTATGAACGATACCGATAAAACTGCCCACCGCAGCGTGGACGACAAGCTGCTGTCGCGCGAATCCTGGAAAATCTTCCAGATCATGGCCGAGTTCATCGAGGGCTTCGAGCGCCTGGCCGAGATCCGCCCCTCGGTGAGCATATTCGGCTCCTCGCGCGCCCAGCGCGGTCACCCCTATTACGTCATGGCCGAGCGCATCGCGCGCACCTTGTCGGACGCGGGCTTCTCCGTGATCAGTGGCGGCGGCCCCGGCATCATGGAGGCGGTGAACAAGGGCGCGCAGGCGGGAAAATCGCCCAGCGTCGGGCTCAACATCAAGCTGCCGCATGAACAAGTCGCCAACGACTATCAGGATATCTCTCTCAACTTCCGCCACTTTTTCTCGCGCAAGGTGATGTTCGTCAAATACGCCTCGGCCTACGTGGTGCTGCCGGGGGGCTTCGGCACCCTGGACGAACTGGCGGAAATCCTCACCCTGATCCAGACCGGCAAGGTGCGCCGTTTCCCGGTGATTCTGGTACACTCTGAATACTGGACCGGGCTGCTTGATTGGTTCCGGGACACCCTGGTGGCGGAAGGCGCCATAGACGCCGCCGACCTGGAGCTGATGCAGGTGCTGGATGATGCGGATCAGGTAGTAAACGCGATTTTCGAATACTACCAGCGCCGCGGGGCCGCGCCGTCCGCGGACGAAGAACAACGTATATTGCTGTAGGGTGCCTCTAAAAATTCGATTTTTTAGAGGTACCCTGTAACCAAAAATAGGGACACCACCATGCGGTTTACTATGCTGCTGTTGAGTCTGGTCATCACCCCCGCCGTCCTCGCCGCCGAGGCTGAAATCGCCCCCGCGCCGGAGCCGCCGGAAATCCCGGAGCAGGTACAAAGCGGTGAGACGCTGGAGCCGGACATCACTATCATCCAGAAGAAAGAAGAAGTCGTGGAGGAGTATCGCGTCAACGGCCGGCTGTATCAGGTGAAGATCACGCCCGCCAGGGGACTGCCCTATTATCTGATAGACACCGACGGCGACGGTGAACTGGAGACGCGCGCCAACGACATCACCAAGAGCCAAGTGCCGCAGTGGGTGCTGTTTAGCTGGGACTGATCGCGGCGCTGCACCTTCTATAATAATTACAAACGGGCATGGAAGCCCCGCCGCTTTTCACAAGTGAGTTCCACGCATGTCCGTCTACACCCGTGTCGAACCGCAACAACTCAAGGAATTTCTGCTCGGCTACCCGCTGGGCGAACTGGTGACGTATGCCGGCGTGAGCGCCGGCATCGAAAACACCAATTATTTCGTCACCACCACCGAGGGTGAGTTCGTGCTCACCCTGTTTGAATCCACGCCCTATCAGCACCTGCCCTATTTCCTCGATCTGATGGCGTTTCTGGCCGAGCACGGCGTGCCGAGCGCGCACCCGCTCGCCGACAGGCAGGGGCGTTATCTGACCGCGCTGTGCGGCAAGCCCGCCGCGCTGGTGCGCCGCCTTAAAGGAAGCGACGTGCGCGAGCCCGGCGCCGCGCATTGCGCCGCGCTGGGCAAGGCGCTGGGGCACCTGCACCGGGTGGGCGTCTCCTTCAGCGGACGGCGCGACAACGACCGCGGCCCGGCCTGGCGCGAGGCCACTGCGCGCAAGGTGTTGCCTTGCTTAAACCCCGAGGATGCCGCGCTGCTGCGGGAAGAACTGCATTACCAAAAACAGAATCCGTGCCGGGGTTTGCCGCAGGGCGTGATTCACGCCGACCTGTTCCGCGACAACGCGCTGTTCGTGGACAGCGAGCTTACCGGGATCATAGACTTTTATTACGCCTGCAACGACATCCTGCTCTACGACGTGGCGGTCACGGTAAATGACTGGTGCAGCGACGCGAGCGGCGCGCTGGACACAGCCCGGCTCAACCGGCTGCTTGACGCCTACGTGATCGGGCGTCCGTTCATTGCCGCGGAACACGCGGCCTGGCCGGTGATGCTGCGCGCCGCCGCGCTGCGCTTCTGGCTGTCGCGCCTGCACGACCTGCACTTCCCGCGCCGGGGTGAAATCACCCACACCAAGGACCCCGAGGTATTCAAGCGCATCCTGCGCGAACGGCAACACGCGATACCAGCGCTCTCGTTCTGAGCAGGCGTCAGCCCTTCAGCTTCAACAGCACCGCGTCAATATTGTTTTGTTTCAGGCGCGCGCGCACCGCGTTGAGTTCCGCCACATCCCGGTACGGCCCGATTTGCACCCGGTGCCAGGTGTCTTTATTGTTCACCGTCACGGTCTGGATGCCGGCCTCGATGCCGATCAGGTTGAGGCTGGCCTTGAGCCGGTCGGCCTCTGCAAAATTCTTGAACGAGCCCGCCTGCAGAATGTAAGCTTCGGGCTTGCCCTCCTGCGCCGCACCCGTCTTGGGTCTGGTCTCCGGGTCTGGCAGCGCCACTTCCAGCTCCGGCAGGATGGTATAGAACTCAAAGCGCGGCTTGGTGGACGCCGCGCCGGTTTTATCACCGGTGTGGTTTTTTTCCGTGATGTTGGACGCCGTGGGCGCGGGCTTGGCCGCGCGCGGCCCGTGCAGGTACACCCACAACGCCACCAGCAGGCCGAGCGCCAGCCCGGCCACAAACCACCAGCCGGGTCTGGATGGCGCGCGCGCAGCCATCACATGCTCTCCGGCGCGCTCACGCCGAGCAGCGTGAGCGCGTTTTTCAACACCTGGCGCGTGGCGACCAGCAGGGCGAGACGCGCGTTGCGCAGGGCCGCGTCCTCGACCAGAAACGGCAGCGCGTTATAGTACGCGTGCAGATCGGCGGCCAGCTCCTTGAGGTAGTACACGATCTGGTGCGGCTCGTAGGCGAGCGCGGCGCGCTCCACCGCCGCTCCGTAAAGCGACAAGGTGCTCATGAGTTTCTGTTCATGCCCTTCCGTCAGTAAATGCAAGTGCGCGGCGCCTGAAGCGGCGTCCCACGGATAACCCTTTTGTTCGCCCTGGCGCAGCACGCTGCAGATGCGCGCGTGCGCGTATTGCACATAGTACACCGGATTCTCGTTGCTCTTCGATTTTGCCAGCTCCAGGTCGAAATCGAGGTGCTGGTCGCTCTTGCGCATCACGTAGAAAAAACGCGCCGCGTCGTTGCCGACTTCATTACGCAACTCGCGCAGGGTGACAAATTCGCCCGCGCGCGTGGACATCTGCGCGCGCACGCCGTTGCGGAACAGAATCACGAACTGCACCAGCACCACGTCCAGCCTGTCCGGGTCGGAGCCCAGCGCTTGCAAGGCCGCCTTGACGCGCGGGATGTAACCGTGGTGATCCGAGCCCCATACGTTGACGACGCGCGCAAAGCCGCGCTCGAACTTGCCCAGGTGATAGGCAATGTCGGAGGCGAAATAGGTCTGCTCGCCGTTGTCGCGCACCACCACGCGGTCTTTTTCGTCGCCGTAGCGGCTGGAGCGGAACCACCACGCGCCGTCTTGGCTGTACAGATCGCCGCCCTGCTTCAGGCGCGCGATGGCCCGTCCCACCGCGCCGTCCGCAGTGAGCGAGCGCTCGGAAAACCAGTGGTCATAGTGCACGCCGAACTGTTCCAGATCGTCGCGGATGTCGGCCAGCATGGCGTTCAAGCCCGCCTCGAACAGGGTGCGGTAATCCGCTGCGCCGAGCAGGCTCCTGGCGCGCGCGATCAGCGCATCCACGTGCGCCTCCTTGTCGCCGTTTTCGGCCCCTTCATCCGGCGGCACATCACGCCATATCTCGCCTGAGTCACGGCGCAAGGCCGCGCCGCACCGTTCATGCAGCGCGCGTGCGATGTGGCGCACATAATCGCCTTTATAGCCGTTGACCGGAAAGGTCACACGCTCGCCGCACTGCTCCAGATAGCGCAGCCACACGCTGAGCGCCAGGATGTCCATCTGCCGCCCGGCGTCGTTGACGTAGTATTCGCGCTGCACCTCATAGCCCGTCGCCTGCAACAGATTGGCGAGCGTGCTGCCGATGGCCGCGCCACGCCCGTGGCCGACGTGCAGCGGGCCGTTGGGATTGGCGGACACGAACTCCACCTGCACCCGCTGCCCCGCGCCCAGCACGCTGCGGCCATAGCCGTCGCCGGCCTGCAAGATATCGCTCACCACCGATTGCAGCGCCACCGCACTCACAAAAAAATTGATGAAGCCCGGCCCGGCAATCTCTACCTTGGCTACGCGCGCCGAGGCCGGCAACTGCGCCACGATCAATTGCGCCAGCTCGCGCGGCTTACGCCGCGCAGCCTTGGCGAGGGTCAGGGCGATGTTACTCGCGTAGTCGCCGTGCTGCGCCTCCTGCGCACGCTCCACGCCGATCTCATAACCCGCTTCAGGCAACACGCCTTGTGCTTGCAAATGTTGCAACGCCTGATACAGCAGATCACGCAGATGGGATTTCATTGATTTTTAAGCAGCAAGTGACAAGTGCAAGTGACAGAAATTTTAACCCGCTTACGTGCTCTTGTCTCTTGTTACTTGTTACTCGCTACTTGCCACTCGCTACTGTTTTTTACAACATCTCCACCGGGTCCACATCCAGCGACCAGCGCACCTTGCGCGCGGTCTTGATCGTCTCCAGCAGCGGCATCCAGGCGTCGAGCAGACGTTGCAGGTCGGCGCGGCGCACGGCCTGCAGCAGTAACTGCGCGCGGTAGCGTCCGGCGCGCCGTTCCATGGGGGCGCTGACCGGCCCCAGCAGCTGTATGGCGTTGCCGGCCAGAGGCCCGGCGGCGGTCTGCGCCGCATGGAGAAATTCCAGCGGCGCGTTGCGGTTCACCGCCTCGGCGCGCAGCAGCGCGAGGTGGCTGCAGGGGGGCAGATGCGCGTGCTCACGCTCCATGAGCGCCGCCTCGGCGAAGGCGGCATAGCCGTCGCGGATGAGCGCGGTAAGCAGGGGATGCGCGGGGTGATGGGTCTGGATCAACACCCGCCCCGGCTTGTCCGCGCGCCCGGCGCGCCCGGCGACCTGCACGATGAGCTGCGCCATGCGCTCGGCGGCGCGGAAGTCGGCGCCGAACAAGCCTTGATCCGCGTTGAGTATCCCGGCCAGGGTGACGTTGGGCAGGTGATGGCCCTTGGCCAGCATCTGGGTGCCGATGAGAATTTGCGCGCGGCCGCTCTGCGCGCGCGTGAGCAACTCGCCGAGCGCGCCCTTGCGCCGCGTGCTGTCGCGGTCTATGCGCAGCACTTCAGTATCGGGGAAGCGCTGGCGCAGGGTTTGCTCGACGCGCTCGGTGCCGTAGCCCAGCACGCGCAGTTCGCCGCCGTGACAGGCGGCGCACTGCTCCGGGCGCGCGCGCTGCGCGCCGCAGTGCTGGCAGTGCAGGGCGCGCGTCCGGTCAAGGTACAGCACCATGCGCGCGTCACAGCGTTCGCACTGCGCGCTCCAACCGCAGGCATGGCACATGAGCAGCGGCGCGTAACCGCGCCGGTTTAAAAACAGCAGCACCTGTTCCCCGCGCGCCAGGTGCTCGCCCGCCGCCGCGAGCAGCGGCGCCGACAAACCGCCTTGCAGTGACTGCCCGCGCACATCGAGCAGTTGCAGTTGCGGGTGCGCCGCGCCGCCGGCGCGTTCCGGCAGGCTGAGCAGCCGGTAGCGCCCCTGGCGCACGTTGTACAGTGATTCCAGGGAAGGGGTGGCGGAGCCGAGCAGCACCGGGATACCGGCGCGCTGTGCGCGCACGATGGCGACGTCGCGCGCGTGATAGCGGAATCCGTCCTGCTGCTTGAACGAGGCGTCGTGCTCCTCGTCTATGATAATCAGGCCCGGATTCTTAAGAGGCGCGAACACGGCGGAGCGGGTGCCGAGTACGATGGGCGCAAGCCCGGCGCGGGCCGCGAGCCAGTTGCGCGCGCGCTCGCGTTCAGTCAAGCCCGAGTGCAGCAGCGCGATGCTCGCGGCAAAACGCTGTTCGAAACGCGCCAGCAATTGCGGGGTAAGGCCGATCTCCGGCGCCAGCACCAGCGCCTGCGCGCCGCGCGCCGCCACCTGCTCGATCAGGCGTAAGTAAACCTCGGTCTTGCCGCTGCCGGTGACGCCTTGCAGCAGAAATACCTGAAACCCGTCTGCTTGCGCCACGCCGGTCATGGCCGCGGCTTGCGCCGCGTTCAGCGCCGGCGCCGGGGCTGCCCTCATCCCCATCTCTTCCTCCAAAGGGGGGAAGGGGCGGGCCGAGGCGCTGCGCGCGCCCGTATTAGCGGGGCGTCCGGCGCGCAGCAGCCCGGGCAGGGCGGCGGCGATGACTTCGCCTATGGGGTGGTGATAGTACGCGCTCGCCCAGCGCAATAAATCCAGCAGCGGCTTGTCCAGCAACGGCTCCTCATCCAGCAGGCTGACAGCGTGTTTCAGCCGCTCGCGCGGAAGCGCGCTGTCGCCGGCCAGCTCGATGATGAGCCCCACCGCCTCGCCGCGTCCGAACGGCACCTTGACGCGCATGCCCGGTTGCGGCGGGTGCGGACAGGCGCGCGGGGCCAAATAATCAAACCAGCGCGGCAGCGGCGCGGGTACGGCTACGCGCAACACCAGGCAATCACGGGACATGAGATCAAGATATCAGGTATAACGCGGGATGCAGCGCATGAGGGCAGAAGCGGTATCACGTCCGCCCGCTAAGTTTTTGTCCCCGCTGGCAAATTTTGTTATCCACAAAAACTGTGGATAACATTGTGGATGAGATGGGGCAAAGGCTTGCAAATACTTATCCCAGCGGAGCCTGTAACAGAATGTACACAATTTAGTCTTTCTTTAAAAATTATAATTATATCAATTAATTAAATGTACGGCTGCGGCTTGCACGCCGGCCCGGCGCCATGCTGGACGGAGTTGAATGTTAGAGTGTGTATAAGACCCGTAAAAGCCGCCTCGCACCTGCCCCGTAAGCGCGCGTTATTTCAGCATTTTATCCAGCGCGGCGCATGAAATTCGCTCCATGGGCCGCCCGTTCACGGGATTGAGCGGCGCCTGGCGCACGCCGAGCAGCGGAAACACCGCAAGGTCCAGGGTCACTTCGCCCGCGACAAAGCGATATACCGGAAATATCTTGGCAGGTGTAGCGGACGTAAAGCTGAAGTGGCGCTGCACCAGCTGGAACGGGATGTCCCGGCTGTCCAGAAGCCAGCCTACTTCTTCCGGCGTAGCGGCAAACAGGTGCAGATTCACGTCGGAGTGGCGGTGCGCGGCGCCGGACAACACCGAACCCGTCAAGCGCGGCTCAAAACGCTCCAGCAGACGCATCGCCTGCAGCGCCGCCTCACGCAGTTTTTTTAAATGGCGCGGCTGGGTATCGGCCTGAAACAAGCGCTGATAATCGCCCAGCGCCTGTTCCACCTCTTCGTTGCGCGGCAGCGGGTGCTGCAGGCCGAGGTGCTGCGCGGCCTTGCGCTTGGCGGCATAGTAATCGCTCATGCCATGCTCGGCGATAAGCCGCGCCGCCTCCATGGCGATCAGGCGGCGCTGGCGCTGGTCATGCGCAGTCATGCGTTAAAATAACTGTTCTGTCCCTATGGCGTCTTGCGGCGCCGCAACCGGCTGCGTGATTTGAGACGGCAGTTGCCCGCTGTTGAACAGTTCGCTGATGGCGCGTGCATCGTCTTCCGCCGCCAGCGCCCCGCTGGCCGGGTCTATGCGCAGTGTCACGATGCCTTCGGGCGCGGGATACGGCTGCTCCGGCACGTCCTTCAGCGCCACCTCCATAAAGCGCATCCACATGGGCAGCGCGGCGCGCCCGCCAGTCTCTTCGTCGCCGAGCGGGGCGTGATCGTCAAACCCCACCCAGGCGACGGACGCCAGAACGGGATTGAAGCCGGCGAACCAGGCGTCGCGCAGGTCATTGGTGGTGCCGGTCTTGCCGGCCAGATCGGCGCGCTGCAATTCCAGCGCGCGGCGCCCGGTGCCGGTGCGGATCACGTCCTGCAGCATGGAGGTCATGAGGTAGGCGTTCTGCGCGCTGATCACACGCGGCGCGCCTTTTTGCGCCAGAGCCAGCGCCGGCGCGCTCCCTTCGCAGCGGGCGCACACGGTGAGCGGGTCGGCCTGCATCAGCACCTTGCCCTGCGCGTCCACGATGCGGTCAATGAAGTACGGCTCCACCAGATAACCGCCGTTGGCAAACACCGCATACGCGCGCACCAGATCAAGCGGCGTAACGGCGCCGCTGCCGAGCGCGAGCGACGGCACCCTGGGCAACTGCTCCGGCTTAAAGCCGAAACGCGCCGCGTACTCCACGGCATAAGGAACGCCGATGGCGCGCAGCACGCGGATCGAGACCATGTTGCGCGAGTGGGCGAGCGCCTCGCGCAGGCGCGTCGGGCCGTAGAATTTGCCGCCGAAATTCTTCGGACGCCAGGTGGAATCGTCCAGGTCCGCCCCCTCCACGATCACCGGCGCGTCATTCACCACGCTGGCCGGCGTGTAGCCGCGCTCCAGCGCCGCGGAGTAAAGAAACGGCTTGAAGCTGGAACCCGGCTGGCGGCTTGCCTGCAGCACGCGATTGAAGTTACTTTGATAAAAATTGAATCCGCCGGCGAGCGCGGTAATGGCGCCGTTGGCGGGATGCAGCGCAACCAGGGCCCCCTCCACCGCCGGAAGCTGGGCTAACCGCCAGACCCCGCCGCTGTCGCGGTAGATACGGATGATGTCTCCGGCCTGGAGTATTTGCGCGGCGTTTTTGGGCGGCGGCCCGCGCCGGTTTTCGGCGAGGTAGGGCGAAGCCCAGGACAGCCCGGCCCAGGACAACTCCAGCACGCCCCGGCCGGGTGTGTATACGCGCGCGTTTTGTCCTTCCACCTCCAGCGCCAGCGCGGGCAACAGGCCGCCGCTCTCGCTGTAGCCCTCCAGCGCCGCCTGCCAGCCGGCGCCGCCGGCGTCTTTTTTCAACTCAACATGGCCTTCCGGTTTGCGGTAGCCGTGACGCTGGTCGTATTCGAGCAGCGCGGCGCGCAAGGCCTGGCTGGCGGCCATCTGCTGGCGCGCATCGAGCGTGGTGTAGACCTCGTAACCGCCGGTATAGGCTTCCGTCTCGCCATAGCGGCGCACCATCTCGGCGCGCGCCATCTCCGCCACGTGCGGCGCCTCCACCTCAATTTCCGGATTATGGCGCGCGGCGGTTTCGGGCGCGCTGTGCGCTGTTTGATATTCGGCCTCGCTGATATAGCCGAGCGCAGCCATGCGCTCCAGGATGTAATCGCGCCGCTCCACCGCGCGCTCCCTGTTCGCCAGGGGGTTGTACTTGGACGGCGCCTTGGGCAGGCCGGCGAGGGTGGCCATCTGCGCCAGCGTGAGCTGATTGAGTTCCGCGCCGTAATAAAACTGCGCGGCGGCGGCCACGCCATAGGCGCGATTGCCGCAGTAAATCTTGTTGAGATAGAGCTCCAGGATTTGATCCTTGCTCAGGCTCTGTTCGATGCGCAAGGCAAGCAGGATTTCCTTGAACTTGCGCAGATAGGTCTTTTCGGAAGACAGGAAAAAATTGCGCGCCACCTGCATGGTGATGGTGCTGCCGCCCTGTTTTTTCTCGCCGGTCGCGGCCAGTGACAACGCCGCGCGCAGCAGGCCCTGATAGTCCACGCCGGGGTGGCTGTAAAAGCGGTCGTCCTCGGCGGCCAGCACCGCCTGCACCAGTTGCCTGGGCACCTGACCGAACTGCACCGGAATGCGCCGCATTTCACCGAATTCGGCGATCAGCCTGCCCTCGCGTGTATACACCTTTAGCGGTACCTGCAGGCGCACCTCAGTGAGTGTGTCCGTGGCGGGCAGTTGGGGCGCGAGGTAAAGATAAAGCGCAGTCATGGCCCCTATTCCGAGGGTGGCCAGGGTAAGCAGCACGGCGGGAATAAAGCCGAGAGTCTTTTTAAGCAGCGGATTCATGTAACGGGCGGTGCCGGGCGGATTCTAGTATAAAGGTTTCCCGGCCCCGGCACGATTATTTTTATGTTGACACATGGTTCCGGCTTGTATTTAATAAACTAAACGATCTATGCTATGTAACCACCTATTTATAAAGGAAAACGAAAGGTGCAGCTCCCTGCCTTGTCATGGTTCTCACGTCGGCCTCCGCTGCTCGGGCTGGACATCAGCGCCACCAGCGTAAAGCTGCTGGAGCTTTCCAGGAGCGGTGGGCGCTATCGCGTGGAAAGCTATGCGGTGGAGCCGCTGCCGACCGGCGCGGTGACGGAAAAGACCCTGAGCGACGTGGAGGCGGTGGGCGAGGCGGTGAAGCGCGTGGTCAGGCAATCCAAAACCGGCGCCAGGCACGCCGCGGTGGCGGTGGCGGGCTCGGCGGTCATCACCAAGATCATCACCTTGCCGGCCAACCTGTCGGACGATGAAATGGCCGCGCAGATCGCGGTCGAGGCGGACCAGTACATCCCCTACCCCCTGGAAGAAGTCAATCTGGACTTTGAAGTCCTCGGCCCCGCGGAAGAGGAAGGCGCGGTGAGCGTGCTGCTGGCCGCCTCGCGCAAGGAAAACGTGGACACGCGCGTGGCGGCGCTGGAACTGGCGGGCTTGAAACCTAAAGTGGTGGACGTGGAGGCCTATGCCGCGGAAAACATCCTGGCGCTGATGGCCGCGCAAAATCCCGCACGCGGACTGGCGGGCACGGTCGCGGTGTTCGACATCGGGGCCACCATGACCACCCTGAACGTGATGGACAATCTAAAATTGGTATATACGCGCGAACAGAACTTCGGCGGCAAACAGCTTACCGAGGAGATACAAAACCGCTACGGCATGAGCTACGAAGAAGCGGGCAAGGCAAAGAAGCTCGGCGGATTGCCGCCCGACTACGAAACCGAGGTGCTGCAACCATTCAAGGAAGCGCTGGCGCAACAGGTCAACCGCTCGCTGCAATTCTTTTATTCCTCCAGCCAGTATCACAGCGTGGACGCCATCCTGCTGGCCGGCGGCAACGCCGTGATCCCCGGCATTGCAGGCGTGGTAGAGTCCGCCGTCGGCGTGCACACCGAGGTGTTCAACCCGTTCGTCGGAATGTCGGTGGCGCCGCGGGTGAACGCCCAGGCGCTCACCAACGACGCGCCTTCGCTCATGATCGCAAGCGGCCTCGCGCTGCGGAGCTTTGATTAGCCGTGGCGCGCATCAACTTATTGCCCTGGCGCGAGGAGCGGCGCAAGGAACGGCAACGCGAATTCGGCATGATCGCCGGTTTCGCCGCGTTCGTGTCCGCGGTGATTGTGGTATACGCCCATACCTTCGTCGCCGGCATGATCGAAACCCAGAACTCACGCAACGGCTTTCTCACCCAGGAAATCGCGCAGCTTGATAAAAAAATAGCTGAGATCAAAAACCTGGAACAACAGCGCGCGGAACTGCTGGCGCGCATGACGGTGATTCAGGAGTTGCAGCGCAGCCGCCCGGAGGTGGTGCATGTGGTGGATGAGCTGGTGAAAACCCTGCCGGACGGCGCGTATTACACCCACATCAAACAGGAGGGGGGCAAGCTCACGCTGACCGGCATCGCCGACTCCAACGGCCGGGTGGCCACCTTCATGCGCAATCTGGAGGCCTCCGGATGGCTGGAGCAACCCTCCCTCGATCAGACGCAAGCCCATGACAAGGATGGCCAGCGCGCCGTCGCCTATATCCTGCGCGTCAGCCAGAAACAGCCGAAAGAAGAAGCGGAAACCGCGCCGGCCTCCGCGAAAACCGGCTCCGCCCCCCCATCAGACAAATCAGCCCAGCCATGAATCTCAACGAACTGGACTTCAACAATATCGGCAGCTGGCCCAACCCCGCCAAGGCGGTCGCGGTAGGCGTGCTGTGCATCGCCGTACTGGGAGCGGGCTATTGGTTCGATACCAAAAGTCAATGGGAAACGCTTACGCAAAGCCGGCAGCAGGAGCAGGAGCTGAAACAAACCTTCGAGGCCAAACAGAGGAAGGCGGCCAACCTGGATGCCTACCAGCAGCAGATGGCGGAGATGAAACAGTCCTTCGGCGCCATGCTGCGCCAGCTTCCCAGCCAGACCGAGGTGGAGGGCCTGCTGGTGGACATTTCGCAAACCGGACTTGCAAGCGGCCTGGAGTTCGAACTGTTTAAACCCGAAGCGGAAATCCCCAGGGATTTCTACGCCGAACTGCCGATCAGAATCAAGGTCACCGGCAGCTACCACCAGTTCGGCAACTTCATCAGTGGAATCGCCGCGCTGCCGCGCATCGTGACTCTGCATGATATCTCCATTACCCAGGCGCCGCAAAAAGAAACCGGCAAGAAGGGGACAGGACCCTCAGCCCCGCTGGTCATGGAAATCACCGCCAAAACCTATCGTTACCTCGAAGAAACGAAAAAGCCCGCCGGAACCGGGCAACCCGCCGGCAGTAAGACATGAGATACGCGCGCGTCCAATCAGTCATTGCACTATGCGTTCTGCTTGCCGGTTGCGGCGGTGACAACCTGGATGAGGTGCGCCGCTATGCGGAT
>QZKM01000022.1 GCA_003599485.1 Gammaproteobacteria bacterium | reverse complement strand
ATCGCCATCCCGCCTGCGGAAAAACTGGAGATCGGCGCCGATGGCACCATTTCCATCCGACCGCTCGGCCAAACCGCCTCTACCCTCGCGGTGCTGGATCGCATCAAGCTGGTCAACCCCGCGCCGCAAACGCTGGAAAAAGGCGCCGACGGACTGCTGCGCGTGCGCGGCAAAAACAGTCTCGACCCGGACGCAGCGGTGAAAATCATTCCCGGCAGCCTGGAGTCGAGCAACGTCAACGCGGTGCAGGCCATGGTGGACATGATCGCTCTGGCGCGCGAGTTCGAGATGCAGGTAAAGCTCATGGACGCCGCCAAGGAAAACGACGTCTCCGCGACGCAGTTATTAAGGCTCAACCAATAAAGGAGCAGTTTGATGAACCCAGCATTATGGACAGCGAAAACCGGACTCGACGCGCAGCAGACGCGCCTCGCGGTCATTTCCAACAATCTCGCCAACGTCAACACCACCGGCTTCAAGCGCGGGCGCGCGGTGTTCGAGGATTTGCTGTACCAGAACGTGCGTCAGGTCGGCGCGCAGTCCTCGCAGAACACCCAGCTTCCCTCCGGGCTTTCCCTCGGCACCGGGGTGCGCATCGTGGCCACGGAAAAATTATTCTCCCAGGGCAACCTGGTGCAGACCAGCAACCCGCTCGACATCGCGGTGCAGGGACGCGGATTTTTCCAGGTGCAGACGCCGGACGGCGGCGCCGCCTATACCCGCAGCGGCTCGTTCCAGCTGGACGCGCAGGGGCAACTGGTCACCTCCAGCGGTTACGTGCTGCAGCCCGCCATCACCATTCCGCCCAACACACAGTCGGTGACTATCGGTTCGGACGGCGTGATCTCGGCCCTGGCCGCGGGCAGCGCCACGCCGACTCAGGTGGGCAGCGTGCAACTGGCCGATTTCGTCAACCCGGCCGGCCTGCAACCGGTGGGCGAGAACCTGTTTCTCGAATCCACCGCCAGCGGCTCGCCCCAGACCGGCACACCCGGCCAGAGCGGGCTCGGCACCCTGGTGCAGGGCTCTCTCGAAAGCTCCAACGTGAACGTGGTGGAGGAACTGGTGAACATGATTGAGGCGCAGCGCGCCTATGAGATGAATTCCAAGGCCATCGCCACCAATGACGAGATGCTGCGTTACGTGAGCAATAATCTATAGCTGAACAAGCTGCATTAAAATGAGATACATACCGGCATTTTTGTCCATCGCTCTGCTGCTCAGCGGTTGCGCCAGCAGCAGCATCAAGCCCGATCCGGCCTACGCGCCTGCGCGCCCCCAGCCCGTGGCTGAGGCGCCGGTCAACAACGGAGCGATTTATCAAACCAGCTTCGCCGATCCCGGTTATAGCCTGGTGCTGTTTGAAGACCAGCGCGCGCGGCGCGTGGGCGACATCCTCACCATCACGCTGGTGGAGAGCACCAACGCGAGCAAGGAGGCCAAGACCAACACCAAGAAGGAAAACGCGGTGGACATCAGCAACCCCACCCTGCTCGGCGCCACGCCGCAGTTCTCCACCCCCGGCCTGTTGCCGCTGAGCAGCAACCGCAACAACACCCTGGCCAACAAGCTCAATTCCACGCAGGACTTTTCCGGCACCGGCGACAGCAGCCAGAAAAACAGCCTGAGCGGCAGTATCACGGTGACGGTGGCCGAGGTGCTGCCCAACGGCTACTTGATGGTGCGCGGCGAAAAGCTCATCACCCTCAATCAGGGCGATGAGTACGTGCGCTTCTCCGGCATCGTGCGCCCGCAGGACATCCGTAACAACAGCGTGCAGTCCACACAGGTGGCCAACGCGCAAATCACCTATGCCGGCAAGGGCCAGGTGGCCGACGCCAACGCCGTGGGCTGGCTCGCGCGTTTCTTCCTGAGCGCGTTATGGCCATTTTAAGGCAGGTGCGAGCAGCGAGTGACAAGGAATACTAATGGAACCTAGCTACCTAGCCACCAGCCACTCGCCACTTGTCATAAGAGACAACTATGGATAAACAATACTTCAAAACCGTACTTACTATATTGCTCCTGCTGAGCAATCCAGTTCATGCCGAACGCATCAAGGACATCGCCTCGGTCGCTGGCGTGCGCAGCAATCAACTGGTCGGATACGGCCTGGTGGTGGGGTTGAACGGCACCGGCGATCAAACCAGCCAGACGCCGTTTACGGTGCAGAGCATGAAGAGCATGCTGGCGCAGTTTGGCGTCAACATCCCGCCTGAAACTACACTGCAATTAAAGAACGTCGCCGCCGTGGCGCTGCACGCCGATCTGCCGCCGTTCGCCAAGCCGGGACAGGCGATAGACGTCACCGTGACCTCCATCGGCAACGCCAAGAGCCTGCGCGGCGGCAGTCTGTTGATGGCGCCGTTGCGCGGCGCGGATGGCAACGTGTACGCCATCGCACAAGGCAATCTGGTGGTGGGCGGTTTCGGCGCGGAGACCGATGACGGCTCCCGGATTTCCGTGAATATTCCCAGCGCCGGACGCATTCCGAATGGCGCCACCATTGAGCGCAGCGTGCCCGGTTCTTTTGACAGCGATGCCGGCCTGGTGCTCAACCTGCATACGGCGGACTTCACCACCGCCAAACGCATGAGCGAAGCGATCAACGCCAGTATCGGCGCGGGCGCGGCGCAGGCGCTGGATGCCTCCTCGGTGCGCGTGGCCAGCCCCGCCGATCCGGCGCAGCGCGTGAGCTTCGTCTCGCTGCTGGAAAATCTCACCCTGGACCCGGGCGAGGCCCCGGCCAGAGTCATCATCAATTCACGCACCGGCACGGTGGTGATCGGCCAGCACGTGCGCGTGCTGCCCGCCGCGGTGTCGCACGGCAATCTGACCGTGACCATCGCCGCCGCGCCCATCGTCAGCCAGCCCGGGCCGCTGTCCTCCGGCACGACGCAAGTGGTCCCGCAGTTCAATATCGAGGTAAAAGAAGAAAACAGGCGCATGTTCCTGCTGGATGCGGGCGTGTCGCTGAATGACATCGTGCGCGCCGTGAACCAGGTGGGCGCCGCACCGGGCGATCTGGTGGCGATCCTGGAGGCGCTCAAGGAAGCCGGCGCGCTGCGCGCCGAGCTGATTGTGATTTAATTCAACATGCTGCCGCTTGCTACAGGCTCAGAGGTGTATACCGATTTCCAGGGGCTGGAACGCCTGCGCGCGCAGGCCAGGGACAACCCGCAGCAGGCGCTGCGCGAAACCGCGCGGCAATTCGAGGCGCTGTTCATGCAGATGCTGCTCAAGAGCATGCGCGAGGCAAAGCCGGCCGACGATCCTTTCTCCAGCCCGCAAAGCGATTTATACCGCGACATGTTTGACCAGCAGCTCGCCATCAACCTTTCCAAAAACGGCGCCCTCGGCATCGCCGATTTGCTGCAACGCCAGTTGGGCGGCGCTGCGCCGCCGGAACAGAAAACCCTCAATCCGTTTACGGCGCGCGTATTCAGCGGCGCGCCTGCGTCTTTGCCGCCGGCTGAAACAGCCGGCGCCGCGCCGCAGCGCGCATGGGCGGCGCCCGCCGCCGGAGATATAAAGATAGATTCGCCGCGCGCGTTCATCGCCGCGCTGTGGCCCTATGCCGAGCAGGCGGCGCGTGAACTGGGCGCGGAGCCGCAAACCCTGCTTGCCCAGGCCGCGCTGGAAAGCGGCTGGGGACAACAAATGATCGAGCACGCCGACGGGCGCAACAGCCACAACCTGTTCGGCATCAAGGCCAATGCGGGATGGGAAGGCGAGCGCGCCGTGGTTCCCACCCTGGAGTACGAGAATGGAATCGCGCAGCGCCAACGCGCCGCGTTCCGCGCCTATGATTCCTTCGCCGAAAGCTTCCGCGATTACGTCCAGTTCCTGCGCGTCAATCCGCGCTATAGGCAGGCGCTTGAGGTCGCGCACGATCCGGCGGCCTTTGCTCAGGCCCTGCAAGACGCCGGTTATTCCACTGATCCGCGTTACGCGCAAAAAATTCTCGGCCTGCTGCACAGCGGCGCGTTTAACAATGCGCTGGCGGAAGCAAGCCGACCCAACATCGTCTCACTCAACACGGAATAAACACGATGACTAACACGCTGACAGAGGTTTCATCATGCCGGTAGGAGATATACTCGGCACCGGCATTTCCGGTCTGCTGGCGTTTCAGCGCTCGCTCACCGGCGCCAGCCATAACATCGCCAACGTCAACACCGAGGGCTACAACCGCCAGCGCGTGGAGCTTGGCGCGCGCCCGCCGCAGCCCAGCGGCGCGGGCTATATCGGCCAGGGCGTGCAGGTCGAGGGCGTGCGGCGCATCTACGATGAATTCCTGAGCCTGCAGGTGCGCATCAATACTTCCGCCAACGCGCAGTTACAGAGCTTCTACAGCCAGGCGAGTCAATTGGACAACCTGCTCGCCGACCCGCAGGCCGGGCTGACACCCAGTCTGCAGGATTTTTTCAATGCGGTGCAGGGCTTGGCGAACGATCCCGCCTCGATCCCCGCGCGCCAGGTGCTGCTGAGCAACGGCGAGAACCTTGTCGAACGGCTGCACGCGCTGGACCAGCGCATGCGCGATTTGCGCGGCGCCATCAACAGCCAGTTGCAAGCCAGCGTGAGCGAGATCAACAGCTTCGCGCAGGCGATCGCCAAGGTCAATCAGGCCATCAGCCTGGCGCAGGGCGTCGCCGGGGGCGAACCGCCCAACGATCTGCTCGACCAGCGCGATGCGCTGATCGTCAAGCTCTCGGAGTTGATCGGCGTCACCACGGTGGCGCAGGACAACGGCATGGTCAACGTGTTCATCGGCAGCGGCCAGACGCTGGTGGCGGGTACGCAGACAAGCGCATTGAGTGCCGTGAAAAACCCCTATGACCCGATCCGTTACGAAATCGCTTATCAAAACAGTTCCGGCGCCATTTCAGACAGCCTGACCGGAGGCAAGCTGGGCGGGGTGCTGCAATTCCGCAGTCAAATCCTGGACAGCGCGCAAAACGCCCTCGGCCGGGTAGCCACGGGGCTCGCGCTCACCTTTAACGCCCAGCACCGGGAAGGACAAGACCTGAACGGCGCGTTGGGCGCGGACTTTTTCAACGCCGCTCCGCCACAGACGTTTGCGCATTCGGGCAATACAGGCAATGCCGTGGTCGGCGTAACGCTGGCCTCCGCCAGTGCGCTTACCGGCAGCGATTACCTGTTGCAGCGCGGCAGCGGCGGTTACACGTTGACACGCCTGTCGGACAATACCGTCACCACGCTCACCACCTTCCCCGGCGGCGCGCAAACCGTGGACGGCGTCACGCTGAACCTCAGCTCCGGCGCGCTCAACGTGGGTGACCGCTTTCTGATCCAGCCCACGCGCAACGGCGCGGCGGGCATCAATGTGGCCGTGCGCGATACCCGGCTTATCGCCGCGGCGGCGCCGGTGCGCAGCAGCGCCGCGCTCGCCAACACGGGCGGCGCAACCATCTCCGCGGGCGAAATACTGGACAGCACCCACTCCGCCCTGCTCAATACCGTGACCATCACCTTCAACAACCCGCCGGCCACGTTTACCGTCACCGGCGTGGCGCCCGATCCCTCGCCCCTCGCCTATACCAGCGGCGGCAATATTGACCTGAACGGCTGGCGGATACAGATCACCGGCGCGCCGCAGGCGGGCGATAGCTTCACCGTGGAGCGGAACACCAGCGGCGTAAGCGACAATCGCAACGCCCTGCTGCTGGCGGGATTGCGCACGCAGCTCACGCTCGCCGGCGGCAACGCCAGCTATCAGGATGCCTACGGACAACTGGTGGCCGACGTCGGCAGCAGCACGCATCAAGCGGACATCGGCCGTAAGGCGCAGGAAACACAGTTGGCGCAGGTCAAGAACGCGCGCGACGCGACATCCGGCGTAAATCTCGAAGAAGAGGCGGCCGATCTGGTGCGCTTCCAGCAGGCCTATCAGGCCGCGGCCCAGGTCATCAGCATCGCGGATACGCTGTTCCAGAGCCTGTTGCTGGCGTTACGCCGTTAGGAACCCGTTCATGCGTATCTCCACTTCACAAACTTACCAGCAGGCGATCAGTAACATACTGGATCAGCAGGCGCAATTGACCCGGACGCAATTGCAACTCGGCAGCGGACGGCGCATGCTCACGCCCGCGGACGACCCCGCCGCGGCCAGCCAGGTTTTGAACGTGCAGCAAACGCTGTCCAGCACCACTCAATATCAGGCCAACAGCGATGCGGCGCGCGCGCGGCTGGAACTGGAGGAGACGACGCTCACCGGCGTCGGTGATTTATTGCAGCACGTGCGCACGCTGGCGGTGCAGGCCAACAACGCCACGCAAACCAACGAGACGCGGGCCGCCATCGCCATCGAGGTGCGCGCGCGGCTGGATGAACTGCTGGCGCTGGCCAATACCACGGACGCAAACGGAGAATACCTGTTCGCCGGTTTCCAGGGGAAAATCCAGCCCTTCAGCCGCTCCGCGGGCGGCGCTTACAGCTACAGCGGCGACCAGGGCCAGCGCTATCTGCAAATCGGTCCTACGCGCCAGATTGCGCTGGGCGACTCCGGCAGTGCGGTATTCCAGGCAATTCGCAACGGCAACGGCACCTTTGTCACCGCGCACAACACCGGCAACAACGGCACCGGCGTGATCAGTCCCGGCGCGGTGAACGGCGCCTTCGTCTCCGATACCTACACCTTAAGCTTTACCCAGGTTCTGTCCACCGACCCGATCACCTACACTGTCACCGGCGCGGTAAGCGGGGTGGTGGCAAGCGGGACTTATGCCGGCGGCGCGGCCATCAGCTTTAACGGGGCGCAAATCAGCGTCAGCGGCACACCCGCCAACGGCGACAGCTTCACCGTCAGCCCCAGCGCGAACCAGGACATGTTCACTACCCTGAAAAATCTGGCCGTGGCGCTGGAGACGCCGGTGAGCGGCGTGGCGGCGCAGGCCAAACTGAACAATATCATCAACCGCGCCCTGACCGATCTCGATCAATCGCTCGGCAAGGTGCTGGAAATCCGCGCCAGTATCGGCGCACGGCTCAACACCGTTGACAGCCAGCAGGCCCAGCACGAATCGCTCAGCGTGGACCTGCAAAAAACGCTTTCCTTCCTGCAAGACGTGGACTACGCCCAGGCCGCGAGCCTGCTGAACCAGCAACTCCTCGCGCTGCAGGCCGCCCAGCAGGCGTTCGTGAAAACGCAGGGATTGTCGCTGTTTAATTTCCTCAGATAGTCCGGCGCGGAAGGAGCCATGCCGGAGAAATGCTGAACGGACGCCGGTTTTTTGCCATGCCAGGCAAAAATAAAATAGGCGAGAAACGCGGCCAGTAGCGAGGTTAGAAAGGCATGGGGCAAATCCGCCAGATAATTGCCGTAAACCCACACCGCCGCGCCCATGCACGCCTCGGCACCGAACCAGGTGGCGAAGATGGGGAAGGTGGCGAGCCCGTAACCGAAATTGCGCCCGCCGAGCAGGTAATCCGCCCCGTTTTTGATGCGGCGCGAGCCCATGACACCGAACAGAAGCTGCACGAAGATATAAAGGAATACGCCCAGCAGTACGGCGTTCATGGATGAGATGATTCTTGTGATGGCCGGGGCGTATTGTTATACAGCGCACACCCTCCTGCAAAAGGAGACACCACCGACTTAAACGGCGGGCGAACTTGCATACTGGCAACGGTTGCCGCCCGCCTGCTTGGCGCGATACATGGCCTGGTCGGCGCGCTCAAACGCCGTCTCCGGCGTGTCGCCGGCGCAAAATTCGGAAAGCCCGCAGGAGATACTGATCGGCACCGCTTGCTCGCGGTAATGGAAATTGCTGTTCGCCACCGCAACCAGCAGCTTTTCTGCCGCAGCCAGCGCGTCGTTCAACGTGGTCTCCGGCATCAGCATGACGAACTCCTCGCCGCCGTAACGCGCCAGAAAATCGGTTGCGCGCAGTTGGCCTTGCAACAGTTGCGAGATAGTCTTGAGCGCCTTGTCTCCGGCCTTGTGGCCGTAAGTATCATTTATCGTCTTGAAACGGTCTACGTCCCACACCAGCAGGGTCAGCGGCGCGGCATAACGTTTCCAGCGCGCATATTCATGATTCATGCGCTCCTTATACGCCAGACGGTTGGGCAGGCCCGTCAAACTGTCCTGTAAGGCGAGCTTATGTTTCTGCTGCAACCGGTTGCGCAACTGTTCGCCCTCGCCTTCCATATTGCGTAATTTCTCAGTCAACGTATGCAATTGCCGCTGGATACCGGCTTGACGCAGTGTTTCACTCTTGCGCTGTTCAATGATGCGGATGTGCAGGGCATCGAGGCTGGTCTGCACCGCCAGCTTGAGTTGTTCCAGATCCACCGCGCTTTGCATGCTCTGCTCGATGCTACGCACTTGCATCTGCACCGCAGCGGCAAATTCATTGCCGCTTTCGAAGCCAAGCTGTTGCTCAACGCTGGCGCCTTGAACGTGCTGATCCATCTCCTGGATGCGGGCGTTGATACGCTTGAGAAACTCGGTAATCTCATTCTTCTCGTTCTGCAAACGCGCGCGCGCCTCTGCGACCAGCCCGGCCACCGCCTCCAGGGCCTCCGCATAATGCTCTTCCTCCACCTTCTGCTCCAGGCGGTCCCTGAGCGCATTCACCTGCTCATCCATCTCCTGCGGCAGCTCCAGCAACTCCAGCAACTGAATCAGCATCTCGTGTAAAGCCGGTCGCAGTTTAACCGGGATTTGTCCAATGCACGGACGTTGATCCTCCTCATTGATCTCGAAATGCGCCGAACTCGCCTCCGGCTGATGCGCCTGACGCGTGGTTCCGGCGCTTGCATCCTCCTCATTTTCCGCCGCTGTTCCGCGTCCAAACAGTTTTTTTATCAGCCCGGGACTATCAGGCGGGTCAGTTGCGGACAACGGATCGGGCGCGTCACGTGCGGGGGGCAGTTGCACATTGATCAACGCCCTTTGCAACAAGGCGCAAAGCTCATCCATCAACGGCATCAGTTCGGCTTGGTCGCGCGCATCCTCCAGGCGCTTGCCCAAACCCCTGGCCTTTCTGGAAAAACGGCGCGGAAGGGAAAACTTGTCCAGCAACTGCGCCAGCACCTTCCCAGCCTTCGGGTCACGTGAGCGCGCGCGCTCTTGATCCAGCCGCGCTACGCTGCCGCCGATGTCCTCGATCAATTGTTGCAGCGCGGCGCTGTCGCGCCCGTCGCGGATGGCGTTACGCAGCCGCTCCAGATCGCGGTCCAGCGTATCGTTCACGCCGCGCGCGGCCAGGGTCAGGCGCGCAATGCCGCGCCGCAGCAGGTTTTCCACGCCCTGCCACTGCCTTTCCTTTTTCTCGATCTGCTCCAGGCTGTCGTAATACTTCTGCTTCCAGCGCGCGGAGCCGGTTTCGCCGCTCATGGCCATGTCCTGGTCGTGGATGGGGTCACAACGTGGTTAGCGGCCGGATTTTGTAAAACTGGATGGCTTTATCTGGTAAAATTTCCCGGTTTGAAAGAGGGGTGCGCCATGAATGGTTCCGACAAAATAGAACTCACGCAATTTTTAAACCAGCAGTATCTGTGCGAGTCGCTCACCGTCAAGGAAGTGAACACGCTGCTCGACTACATCGAGCTGGTAAGTTTCAAGAAAAAAGACATCATCGCCGAGGCGGGCGAGGTGGGTCAGGCGCTGTATTTCGTGGTGCGCGGCGAAGTGGCGCTGTTTTACGACGAAGGCGGCGAGGAAATCGAGGTAGGCCGCATGAAGGAAGGCGAGCTCATGGGCGAGATGTCATTCTTCGACAAAAAGCCGCGCCTGGTGCGGCTGCGCGCCATGAGCGCCGATACGCAGTTGTTGAAACTCACCCGCGTCAAATATGAGCGGTTGCGCGTGGAACACCCCTACATCGCGGTGAACCTGCTGGAACACGCCATCATCAGCCTGGATCACCTGATCCGCCGCGTTAGCACCGACGTGGCGACGCTGGGCAAGTACATACGCGGCAAGGGATATGCTTGAGCACTACAAGCTGCCGTAGGAGTGCAGGCCGGAGAGAAACATGTTGACGCCCATGAAGGCGAAGGTGGTGACCAATAGGCCGCCCACCGCCCACCACGCCATGGGTGCGCCGCGCCAGCCCTTGGTGAAGCGGAAGTGCAGCCAGGCGGCGTTGTTGAGCAGCACGATCAAGGCCCAGGTCTCTTTCGGATCCCACGACCAGTAACCGCCCCACGCCTCCGCGGCCCACAGCGCGCCGAGCACGGTGGCGAGGGTGAAAAAGCCGAAACCCAGGGTGATGGCCTTGTACATCAGGTTATCCATGATCTCCAGGCTGGGCAGGCGCGTGGCGAACAGGCCCTGCGGGTTCACGCGCTCGGCGCGCGCGCGCAGCAAGTAGGCGATGCCCACCATCGCGGCAAGCGAGAATGCGCCGTAGCCGATGAAATTGGCCGGCACGTGTATCTTCATCCAGTAGCTTTTCAGCGCGGGCACCAGCGGTTGTATCTCATGCCCGGCGCGCTCGAAGGTAAACCATAGCAGAAACGCCAGCGCCGCGCTGATGACCAGCATCACAAACGCGCCCAGCGCGCGCGTCTGATAACGCGCTTCGTAATAGAGATACAGCAGCGCGGTGATGAGCATGAACAGGATAAACACCTCGTACAGATTGCTCACCGGGATGTGGCCCACGTCAGGGTGGATCAGATACGACTCGCGCCAGCGCACTAAAAGGCCGATGAGTCCCGACGCGGCGGCCGACCAGGTCAGCGCACTGGCGATCTGTCCGGCGTAATCCGAGCGCGCGAACAGACTGATGAAATAGCTCAGCGTGGCGAGGATAAACAGCGCGCTCATCCACATCACCGCCGACTGGCTGGCGAGCAGATACTGCAAAAAGAAATTAGTTTCGGCGTTGGAGAGTTGAGTTCCGTAGAGCCACACGGCGCAGAGGCTCAGCGCCGCCACTGCGAGCGCAAACGTCCGGAATGGTTTCCACCACCATCCCGTCCCTGCCAACAGCGGCGCCACACCCATCAAAATGCCGGTTTCGTACGCATCCATCACCGCGCCGTAGCGATACAGCACATAAGCCGCGCCGCCCGCCACCAGCGCCGCCCACAGCCAGTCGAACAGCGTGAGCGCGCTCCAGAACGACGGCTTGCCGAAATCCTTGATTAGCGTTTCTTGCGACGCGGACATACCCCCACCTCCTGATCTGATCATACCTATTATAGCCGTTGCAGGCGTTCTGTTAAGCCATCGCGCAACGCCTCGAACTCTCTGGCGAAGCCCAGCGGATCACGATTGCTCGCGCCCGCCAGCAACACCTGTGTCCGCCCATCCTGTTCGCTCAGCGCCAGCCACACCCGGCGCTGCGGCAGGTAAAACATCATGAATACGCCGGCCACAATCATGCCGAAACCAAGATACACGATGCCTTTGCCCGGCGTGCGGGTAATTTGCAGCCCGGAGGCCTGAAGCTGGTTGAAATCGGCCAGTTCGAAATAAAACGGCGCGCCGTAGTCCGGCAAGGCGCCCAGCGTGTCCACCGCGTCCTGGAAAAATTGCTGCTGTCTGGCGACATCCGGCATTGGCGGCAGATCAAGATTCACATATAAGGCATGCAGGCTGTCTTGCAGCAGGGTGATATAGGCACGCGCCACCTGCTCGCGCTGCTCGCCCGGCAGCGAGGCGAGTCTGGTTCTGATGTACTCCTGCGTCGCGGCAAAACCGCCCGCAGCAAAGCGCTCCAGCAGCGCTGCGGCGGTCTCACCCAGGGTGCGCGCGCCGGACGGCCCCGCGCTCGTCACCTGCGCCACGGCCCTGGCGCGTTGCGCGGAGTCGCGCAGCGCCCCGGCAAAGCGCATGAAGCCCGCCACGCCGCCCTGTGCGTCCGCCGGGAAGCGCAAGGGACTGAACGGTAGATTCTCGTTATTGCGCACGCCGCTTATGTAAAATTCGCGCCCATCCTGATTCAGCGGCAGCATGTAATTTTCAAATTCCAGCGCCTCGCCTTTTTCATTGCGCAGCTTGAAAATAAAGCTCGGGCCGATGTCCACGAATTTTTTGCCGGAACCCGGCGGCGCGGACTTGACGTTGTGCAGGCGGAAGTCCTTCAGCTCCAGGGTGAGCGCGCCTTCCGGCCCGTGCAGTTTATAGCTCCCGCCAACCACACCTTCCATATTAAGCGCATCCGTC
Organism: Gammaproteobacteria bacterium; assembly: GCA_003599485.1. Taxonomy (GTDB): domain Bacteria; phylum Pseudomonadota; class Gammaproteobacteria; order SURF-13; family SURF-13; genus SURF-13. The sequence continues at coordinate 3,960 of QZKM01000022.1, read as the reverse complement.
CCGCCCAGTCGCCAGACGCGCAGGGTGAGGCGGGAGCCGCCGTCGGTGAAGGACGACTGATAGATGGCGAAGTTCTTGTAAAGCAGCGGGCGATTCACCGAGATGGTCTGCTCCAGCGGCTCCGCCCGCTCCGGGTCTATCAGCACCAAGTCGCTTTCAAACGACTTGGGCTGGCCGTTGTCGTAAAATTCGGTGCGGAAATCCTTGACCGCGATCTCGAACGGCAACGCCTGCACGAAATACCCGTCGCGCATACGCAGGATCACGTCGCGCGTGCTCGCGCCTTCCGGGATGTTGACGCTGCCGCGGTAGGAAGGATTGCTCGCCGGCAGGCGGCTTTCCCCGGGCACCTCCGAAATCAAAATACCGGGCTTGGTTTCCAGCCGCACCTCGCCGCGCCACTCCTTGATCTTGAGCGGCAGATTGCCGTCCAGCAGCCCGCCGATGCAGATCACCACCACCGCGACGTGCGCCAGAATATAGCCTACCCGGTTGGTTGCGCCCTTCATGCCCGCGAGCAACAGGCCCGATCCTTGCGGCTTGACCCGCACCCGGAAGCCGCGCGCGGCGAGATAATTCTCCAGCGGCGCGCTGAGCGCCTCCGCGCCGAGCGCCACCGTCCACTCGGCGTGCTGGGCGAAGGCGCGCAGCGAACGCGCATTGTGCTGTAAACGGAAATCGCGCATCTCGCGCACGAAGCCGGGCGCGTTGCGGTACACGCACAGGCTGGTGGACACCAGCAAAAACCCCAGCACGAACACGAACCATCCCGCGCTGTACACGTCATACAACCCCAGCGCCTTGTACACCTCGAACCAGAACGGCCCGAACTTGATGATGTAACTCTCATACGTCTTGTTCTGCTGCAACACCGTGCCCACCACGGAACTGACGGCCAGCGCCGCCAAGAGCGTGATGGCGAGATTCATCGAACCCAGAAACTCCAGCCAGATGCTGGCGCGGCGGCGTGCGGAGGGGATGGCGGTGCTCACGGGGAATTAATTAACAGCGGGTCAGACAGCGCGGCGAGCATAATACCAATACGCTTTATACTTGTTAAACGGCCTTGGATTATAGCACCCTCATCCGGCGGGCCGGATTAACGGGCATAAAAAAGGCCCGGCTCTAAGGGGGAAAGAACCGGGCCAAAGGATTTACCCGGCTTGGGGATGCCGGATAAACATACCCGTTCAGGGAGAGAACGGGGAGCACACGAGGTGTGCTCTAAACAATGAGACCCCCGCCCAGGGCAAAAGTTCAACCACGTCGGCTGTTTTTCATAACTTATTGAATAATAATGGTTTAGTTGACGGTGTAGCGGGATGCTGATAGTTAACATAGCCCCGCAAAAGACTGCGCCCGCATGACAGCAGGATCATGACCGCCCTGAGGATAAATTATGAGCACGGGTGTTTCAGATTGCCCGTTCTCGTCCCACCCCAGCGTCAACAGGGCCTTCCTGCCGGACCTCTCCCACACCAGCAACTTGTCTAGAGAGGCCAATCCTGCCCGAAGCGCGCCCGCAGCAGTAATCAGTCTTTTGACATCCGCAGGGAGTTTCTCGATATTACCCTTGGGCACATCTCTAACAGAAGGCAGGCCATATTTCTCATCCACTTCTATGGCCACAGATATAAAGTCTTGCGGCTCGCCCCCCGCTTTCCAATCACCAAGATCAAGCATGGGGATGAGTGAGTCATCACAATTCCAGACAAATAACGCAGCCCCGCTTACTGACGCAGAAACCGCATGCCCCCAGTTCCAACTGTTATTGGCTCCAACTTGGCTCGGGATCAATACATAGTGACCTTTGCGCGCACCTTTGACAAAAGCGATTTCATCCACGCTGACGCGATACCACGGCTCATCATAAAGGTGCTCCTGATTTTCACACTCCGCCAGGCAGTTCTCCATTTCACTTGCACCGACATAGACACGTCCTGACTCAAACCAGACTTGGCGGAACGACTTGATAAACTCATCACTCTCTGTGTCTGCCATAAGAGCAGACGTCGTGAGCGCGCAGGCTGAAAACAGCAGCGCCGTTGTCAACTTTACCTTATACATGTGCGAGAAACTCAAGGTACGATGAACGTGAGGCTGTCGGTATCTCGGCTTTGCGCGCCGCTGGGCTTTAAGCCTTCGATGGACAACAGGAGCTTGTTTGTACCTTTTACCAGCGGAATTCGCACCACGTCGAACGCGCCGGGATTGGGGCGAAAGGAGGCGGTCACATCCACGCCGTTCAGCGTAGCACTGAAGGTAGACGGGAGGGTGGTATTGCCGTACTTCACGGCCAGATCAAAGCCCTTTGCCGTGGCGGGCAACGTGGTGCGGGTGGCGGTGAGATTGGAGTAGGCCAGGAATGCATTTACCGCGGCGCTCTGTCCTTTGCCGTTGATGAGCTTGAGTTCTTCCGGGGGAACGGGACCGACGGTTTGCCCGTGCACATAAAGCTCAACAGGTGAGGGGCAGTTTGAACCTTCAAGCTCGCAGCCCTCATGGTAGGGGGTGTTAGGGCCGGTCAGTATGAAAGGTTCAACGGTATAAGAGCGGGCTCCAGGAGGCGCCTTACTATAGATTTTAAAACCAGCCAGCGAGTTTCCCGGAGAGATATCGTATACGAACCTCTCGCTACTCCAGAATATTTCCGCTCCAGAAGTTACTGCAACGCTCCATGAAACAGGTGACTGCAGGCCAACCGGGACAGAATTATCTGGCGCTAGATTATCCCTAAGACTACTATCGCCAAGCAGCGCCAAATCAGGCTGAGGAAGGGGTGCGTTGCGCACGCCTATGTCCACAAGAAATGATTGAATGTTTCCTATATTTTTGGGAGAATTACTAAGAGTATAGTTGTACGTATACACATACGTGATTGGATCATAACTCACCTGCACGGTGACTTCGGCATTTGTCACATTAGGGGCGACATATTGCCCATAGACAAGAGGGAGTGCAAGCCCCCACAACACGCCCGCGAACAGAAATCTGTTTTTCATCATGGCCATTATCCCTTGGAGGTCGTTAGTAAGTTTTTTCACACCGGAAATGAATGAAATGGATTTCCGTGCATTGCCTATCTCTAAATAGCATCTTTAATTTCCGATAATCATCGGACCCTGCCTCCAACCTGCTTGCCCCTCCATTAATATCCAGATCCACACCCAACTCATGAGAGTCGTGCCCTTCAAATCTCCCACCCAAGGGCAAGCTTATGTCATTAATCGAGAGCAGTGTCACCGTGGTCTGTCCGGTCTCCTTTTGGCGATAGGACTTGAAGGCACTGGCCACAGACTGGATAACCTGCAGAAGCTGGGGCCGGGCGTAATTATTAATCGGGTGGTTCGCTGCTCCTGCCGCCGTTTGCTTAAGCACCCAATAGGGTGATAATGCCGGAACTGGTGTGAGTGGTGTTTTAACTTCTACCGAGATGGTCAGCTTAGACTGGCCTTCCACGGTTTTGGCAACGCCTTGACTGTCCACTACAGTAGCCTTGGCGATGATGTTTTCCTCAATACCCAAATCACTTGCCGTATAGCTGGCCAGAAATTGGCCGTTGCGGTCGGTTACACCAGTGACAGTTTTGCCGCTGCTACGGCCTGACGTAAAAGTACCTGTTCCGGGAGCCTCGGTTTTGATATGCGCATGCCCGCCTGAGCCTGGTATAACCTTGGACGTAAGCTCTATCTGAGCATCTGCCAAGGGGAGATTGGGGCAGCCGGAGTCGGTGACTTGCACCGTAGCATCCGTCGTTCCCGCCGCGACATTGGGTATGGGCGGACTGCCGCCTCCGTTTACTTTGGGATGAACAGCACTGGGATTGAGCCTCACCTCTGCCTTCGGGCCGGTGGAGATCAATGGGCTTCCCACGGTATTCAGGACACCCCCGAACCGGTTTGTGAGGCTGCCTCAAACGCCTCGGGGCTAATGCCGCCCAGATGGCTGTGGCGGCGGGTT
>QZKM01000023.1 GCA_003599485.1 Gammaproteobacteria bacterium | reverse complement strand
AAAATCTTCGCCGGCGGCGACATGGTGCGCGGCTCCGATCTGGTGGTCACCGCCGTATTCGAGGGCCGCGAGGCGGCGCAGGGGATACTGGATTATCTGGGAGTTTAAGTCTTGTTATAACTATTGTTATAGTGTAAAATGTAACAATTGTTATAACTTGGGAGGTACGGTCATGATTAAAGCGAAACTCACCGCGATCGGCAACTCCACCGGCGTCATCCTGCCCAAGGAGGCGCTGGCCAAGCTGCACACTGAAAAAGGCGATCAGGTGTTTCTGGTGGAGACGCCCAATGGCTACGAAATCACCGCCTACGACCCGGACTTCGAGCGCCAGATGAAATTGGGCAAGCAGGTGATGCGCCGTTACCGGAATGCCCTGCGCGAACTGGCGAAGTGAAAAACCCGCGCTGGGTGCCTGCGCGCGTTGTGCTTGCACTGCATAAGGAGTGTATCGCCACTTTCGGCGGCAGTGACGGAGTCCGCGACGAAGGACTGCTCGAATCGGCGCTGGCGCGTCCTGAAAACCTGTTAAGCTACGGCGCGCCTACCATGTTCGAGCTTGCCGCCGCGTATGGCTACGGTATCGCCAAAAACCACCCGTTCATAGACGGGAACAAACGCACCGCCTTTCTCGCCACGGCGGTATTTCTGATGGATAACGGCTTTCAGCCCTTGGTGAGCGAAGCAGATGTGGTGAACACCATCACAGCGCTCGCGGCGGGCCAGTTAACCGAAACGGGATTCGCCCAATGGCTCAAGCAAAGCTTTAAACCCGTTAAGAAAAGGCCCGTTAAATAAGCCATGACCCCGCTCAAAAACGACCGTTTCCTGCGCGCCCTGCTGCGCCAGCCCGTGGATGTGACGCCGGTATGGATGATGCGCCAGGCCGGGCGCTATCTGCCGGAATACCGCGCCACGCGCGCCAAGGCGGGCGACTTTATGACCCTGTGCAAGACGCCGGAACTGGCCTCCGAGGTCACGCTGCAACCGCTGGACCGGTTTCCGCTCGACGCCGCGATTCTGTTTTCCGACATCCTCACCATTCCCGACGCGATGGGGCTGGGCCTGTATTTCTCGGAAGGCGAAGGCCCGCGTTTCAAAAGTCCGGTGCGCACTGCGGATGACGTAGCCAGGCTCGGCGTCCCTGATCCGGAAGCGGAACTGCGCTACGTGATGGACGCGGTGCGTCTGATCCGGCGCGAGCTGAACGGGCGCGTGCCGCTGATCGGCTTCGCGGGCAGCCCGTGGACGCTCGCCACCTACATGGTCGAGGGCCAGGGCGGCAAGGAGTTTGCGCTGGTGAAGCGCATGCTGTTTGACGAACCCAGGGTCATGCATCAACTTTTGGATGTACTGGCGCGCGCGGTCGCGTCCTATCTCAACGCGCAGATCGCCGCGGGCGCGCAGGCGGTGATGGTGTTCGACACCTGGGGCGGCGTGCTCACGCCGCGCGATTACAGGGAGTTCTCGCTGCGCTACATGGAGCAGATCGTAAAAAGTTTAACGCGCGAACACGAGGGCTGCCGCGTGCCGGTGATACTGTTCACCAAAAACGGCGGCCAATGGCTGGAGGCGATGGCGCAAACCGGCTGTGACGCGCTCGGCATAGACTGGACCACCGATCTTAAGGACGCGCGCGCGCGCGTCGGCGACAAGGTCGCCCTGCAAGGCAACATGGACCCGGCCATTCTTTACGCCTCGCCGGGGCGCATCCGCGCGGAAGTCGAAACCATCCTCGCCAGCTACGGCAAGGGCAGCGGCCATGTATTCAATCTAGGCCACGGCATTCACCAGCATGTGGACCCCGAACATGCAGCGGCGTTCATCACCGCGGTGCATGAACTCAGCGCACGCTATCACTCAACTACAGTTGCTAGTAGCAAGGGGTTGCTGTTATGAAAACCAGCGCAAAAAAGCGGCCGCAATCAGCGGAATAAATGCCAGCACGCTGAGCACACGCCACGCCGCCTGGCGCTGCCCCGTGCTCCACGCCCCGACCTTTTCCAGATAGCCCAGCACCACTACGAATCCCGCCACCGCGCACACGACTTTTACCACCAGCGCGGCGACGGCGATGCCTTTGATGTCGGGAAATTTTCCGTAGAAGCCGTAGCTTACCGCGCCAAACAGCGCGCCGCTTGCGCCCTGCACCACCCATCCCGTGGCCATGAGTTTGGCCAGCTTGCGTTGCAGCGAGACATTACCAGGCACCAGCCAGACCGCGGCGGCGGCGGATGCCACCACCGCCACCGCGCCGAAATTATGCGCCAGTTGTACGCCGGTGTAGACGAGGTTTTCGAGCAGCACCTGCTACTCGGCGGTCACCGTGATGGTCTTTTCCAGCCCGGTAGGGGTGTGGCCCTTGTCCACCACCTTGAGCGTGACGGTGTGCTTGCCGGGGTTGAATTTCGGCAGGGTGTAGCTGCCCTTGAGCGCGCGCACCACGTTCTCTTTGCCGTCTATGTAAAGATGAAAGTGATCCCCGCGCGCACCGGGACTGATCTCATACTCCAGCTTGGTTTCGGTGTTGGCCTTGATGGTGGCGCCGTCAGCGGGCGCAGTAATGGTGACGGAGCCATCGGCGGCGAAAACCAGGGTGGCGGCGCCGAAAACCAGGGAAAACAACAGGGTCTGGAACGTTTTCATGGCTTACCTCCTTTTCCTTAATGAATTGCTCCAGGACGGGAGCGCACTATTTGTCCGTCTTGCCGGAAAAAAAGTTCCGGCGAAAATTATCCTGAACCTGTCCGCGGGGTATGTCAAACCCGCAGCCAAAACGTCACCGGGCCGTCATTGGTGAGCGTGACCTGCATGTCGGCGCCGAAACGGCCGGTCTCGACCTTGTCATAATGCGCGCGCGCCTGTTGCACGAGATGGTCAAACAGCCACTCGCCGTGTTCGGGCTCCGCCGCGGGCGTAAAACTGGGGCGCAAGCCCTTGTGTGTATCGGCGGCCAGGGTGAACTGCGGCACTAATAGCAGGCCGCCGCGCGCGTCCAGCAGGCCGCGGTTCATTTTTCCCTCCTGATCGGCAAACACGCGGTAATTGAGCAACCGGTGCAGCAGCCTTTCGGCTTGTTTCTCGCCATCGCTGCGCTCCACGCCGACAAACACCAGCAGTCCGGGGCCGATCTGGGCGATAGTGTGGCCGGCGACGGCGACCTGCGCCTGCGTCACGCGCTGCAGCAGGGCAATCATGCCCAGCACCGCGTCATACCCTGCGTGGCGCGCAGAATCTGGTTTTCCCCGAGAAAGCTGTCGTGCATGAAATAACGATACCCGCTGCGCGCCGGACTCAGCGGCGTGGTCATGCAGCACGTGCGGCGGCTCCACCGCCAGGCTGTGTTCGACGCAGGGTTTGATCCGAGGGAAAGGGCAAGCATGACGGGCAGCGCAGCTTTTAAACGGGGGTCCGCGGGCTTATCTGATGAAACCATCCTTGACAAAGTCAACCGGGGACGGCTTTCAAGTCTTTTGATAAAGACCAACCCCCTGCTCCTTGAATTGCTGTGCTTTTTCCGCCATCCCCCGTTCCACGGCGGAGCCGATGTCGGTTATTCCTTTCTGCTCCGCATAGTCGCGCACATCCTGGGTGATTTTCATGGAGCAGAACTGCGGGCCGCACATGGAGCAGAAATGGGCCAGCTTGGCAGATTCCTTGGGCAGGGTTTCGTCGTGAAATTCGCGCGCCTTGTCCGGGTCAAGGCCGAGATTGAACTGATCCTGCCAGCGGAACTCGAAACGCGCCTTGGACAGCGCGTTGTCGCGCAATTGCGCGCCGGGGTGGCCCTTGGCCAAGTCCGCCGCGTGCGCGGCGATCTTGTAGGTGATGATGCCTTCGCGCACGTCGTTTTTATCCGGCAGGCCGAGGTGCTCCTTGGGCGTAACGTAACACAGCATGGCGCAGCCGTACCAGCCGATCATGGCCGCGCCGATGCCGGAGGTGATGTGATCGTAACCCGGAGCGATGTCGGTGGTGAGCGGCCCCAGGGTGTAAAACGGCGCCTCAAAGCAGTGCTTGATCTGCTCTTCCATGTTGATCTTGATGAGGTGCATGGGCACGTGGCCGGGGCCTTCGATCATGGTTTGCACGTCATGCTTCCAGGCGATTTTGGTGAGCTCGCCCAGCGTTCTCAACTCGGCAAATTGCGCCTCGTCGTTGGCGTCGGCTATCGAGCCGGGGCGCAGGCCGTCGCCGAGCGAAAAGCTCACGTCATAGGCCTTCATGATCTCGCAGATTTCTTCAAAGTGGGTATAGAGAAAATTCTCCTTGTGATGCGCCAGGCACCATTTGGCGAGGATCGAGCCGCCGCGCGACACGATGCCGGTGACGCGCTTGGCAGTGAGCGGGATATAGGCCAGCCTGACGCCGGCGTGAATGGTGAAATAATCCACGCCCTGCTCGGCCTGCTCGATGAGCGTGTCGCGGAAAATTTCCCAGGTCAGTTCCTCGGCCTTGCCGTCCACCTTCTCCAGGGCCTGATAGATGGGCACGGTGCCGATGGGTACGGGCGAATTCCTGATAATCCACTCGCGCGTTTCGTGGATATTCTTGCCGGTGGACAAATCCATCACCGTGTCGCCGCCCCAGCGCGTGGCCCAGACCATTTTTTCCACTTCCTCCGCGATGCCGGAGCTGAGCGCGGAGTTACCGATGTTGGCGTTGATCTTGACCAGGAAATTTCTGCCGATAATCATCGGCTCCAGTTCTGGATGATTGATGTTGGCGGGGATGATGGCGCGCCCGCGCGCCACTTCGTCGCGCACGAATTCCGGGGTGATGCGCCGCGGAATACTTGCGCCAAATGATTCACCGGCGTGCTGCTTTAATAAATCCTGCTCATGTACCTGCTCCAGACGCTGATTTTCACGAATGGCGATGAACTCCATCTCCGGCGTGATAATACCCTGCCGCGCATAGTGCATCTGCGAGACGTTCATGCCCGGCCTGGCGCGGCGCGGCTTGCGGATATGCTCGAAGCACAGCGGCTTGAGCCTGGGGTCGTGCGCGCGTTCGCGCCCGTAGCGCGAACTCGCCCCGGGCAGCAGCTCGGTATCGTTACGCTCGCTGATCCACGCCGCCCGCAACGCGGGCAAACCGCGGCGTAGATCAATGCGTGCCTCCGGATCGGTATAGGGGCCGGAGGTGTCGTACACAGTCACCGGGGGATTCGGCTCAACGCCTGAACGGGTTACGGTAGGGGAAAGCGTCACCTCGCGCATGGGCACACGGATGTCAGCCCGGCTGCCCATTGCGTACACTTTATGTGAACTGGGAAATGGTTGTGTGACCGCGTGGTCCAGCGTGGCGGTGTTACTCGGTATTTTTTCAGGCGCTGCGCTCATCTTTCACCTCGACGACATGGGCGCAGGAACACGGGGGCGCCGCTTTCCTACGCCGGTATAAACCGGATCAGGTTCAAAGGGTTCTCTCAGCCCCGCGCTTTATAGCCGGGGCACCCCTAGCTGCTATGCCCAACCTAGCCCATCGCAGACCGATTTGCAAGCCTTGTGAGACATTCTCTCTTGCGCGCAAACGGCAAAGCGCTTAACCTGTGGAGCGCTTGGTATCACACCCGCCATGAACAACCACGATGGATACGATGAATCTGGAACAAGCCCGTTTTAACATGATTGAACAGCAGATCCGCACCTGGGAGGTGCTGGATCCGCGTGTGCTCGATTTGCTCGCGCGCGTGCCGCGCGAACAGTTCGTGCCGGCGCACTACCGCAGCCTGGCGTTCGCGGACATGAACATCCCGCTCGGCCGCGGCGAGGTAATGATGGCGCCCAAGGTCGAGGCGCGGCTGATTCAGGCGCTGGATATACAGCCCGCCGATGCCGCGCTGGAGATCGGCACCGGCAGCGGCTATGTGACCGCCCTGCTCGCCTCGCTCGCCCGGCATGTGCACAGCGTGGACATTTATCCTGATTTCACCACGGGCGCGGGCGCCACGCTCGCAGCGCAAGACATCCGCAACGTGACGCTGGAAACCGGTGACGGCGTAAACGGCTGGGACAGGCGCGCGCCTTATGATGTCATCGCCGTAACCGGCTCGCTGCCGCTGTTCAGCTCCTGTTTTCAGGAACAACTGAAAGTGGGCGGGCGGCTGTTCATGATCGTGGGGCAGGCGCCCGCGATGGAGGCGCTGCTCATCACCCGTCTCGGCGAACGGGAATGGTCGCGCGAGAGTTTGTTTGAAACCGATATCCCGCCGCTGGTCAACGCCCTCAAGCCGTCAGCCTTCGTGTTTTAACCTCATTGCAGGGTTGCAAACCGACCATTCGGTTTGTACAATGAGGCCAAAATATCCAAGATATCTCCCATGGCCCCCGCCCGTTTAGCCTCTTCCGCCGCCTCACCCTCGCACGCCACAGAGGAAGCCGCCCAGCGTATCCTGCACACCGCCGAACGGCTGTTCGCCGAGCACGGCTATGAGGGAGTGTCCATCAACATGATCGCCGAGCAAGCCGGCGTGAGCAAGGGCAACATCTTCCATCACTTTTCGTCCAAGGAAACGCTCTATCAGACCGTGCTGGGCTCGGCCTGCGCCGAGGCGCGCCGCCTGCTGGACGAACTGGTAAACCACGACGGCAATCTGGCCGAGCGCCTGATGCACTTCGCCGCGGCCCACATCGCCCACCTTGACCGTCATTATCATTTAACGCGGCTGGTGCAACGCGAGCTGCTGGAAGGCGGCGTTCGCCGCGGCAAGGAGCTGGCGGAGCAATTGTGCGGCGAGAATTTCGCGCGCCTGGTTGGAATCCTGCGCAACGCTCAGGGAAGAGGCGAGCTGCGGAAAGAACTTGATCCGGCGCTCATCGCGCAACTGCTGGTGGGCTCCAATATCTTTTTCTTTCAGGCGCGCGACATGCTGCGCCACCTCCCGGACGTTGACTTTGCCGACGATCCACTGCGTTACAGCCGTATGGTGGTCAAAGTGATCCTCGCCGGGATCGTGCCTCCACCGGGCGCGCAAGGTGCGTAACGTGCGCTTGACGAAAACAGTCCGCATCGCGGTACACGCCGTCCTGCTGGGAAATCTGCTGGCGTTGAGCGCCTGCACCGACGGCGCACGGCAAGGCCCGCCCAAAGGCGGACCCCCCGGAGGCATGGCGCTGCCGGTGGAAACGGCGGCGGTGGAAACCGGCGCCGTGGCGAGGGAGGTAAGCACGGTGGGCACGTTGCGCGCCAACGAGTCGGTGATGATCCGTTCCGAGATCGCCGGACGCGTCGCTGCGGTTCATTTCAGGGAAGGCGATACAGTAACGGAAAACGCCCCGCTCATCAGCCTCGATGACGCGGAACTGCGCGCCCAGCTTGCCGAAAGCGCCGCCACGGTCAAGCTCGCCGAACTCAACTTTGCCCGCGCGCAGGAGATATACGATAAAAAGCTTCTCAGCAAACAAAACTACGACGAGGCTCTGGCCCGGCTCAGCGAAGCGCGCGCGCGCCGGAATCTGCAGCAGGCGCGCCTGGCCAAAACCCGCATCCATGCCCCGTTTTCCGGCGTGCTCGGTTTGCGCCGGGTAAGCGCGGGGGATTACATCAAGGAAGGCGATGACATCGTCAACCTGGAGGACATCCATTCCCTGAAGCTGGATTTTCGCGTGCCGGAAACCTACCTGGCCGGCGTCAAGCAGGAGCAGGAGGTCAACGTCCGGGTGGATGCTTACCCGGACGAATCTTTCAAGGGTAAGGTGTACGCCATAGACCCGCGCCTGGATGAGCAGACGCGCAGCGTGCTGTTGCGCGCGCGCATTCCCAACCCCGGCCTGCGTCTGCGCCCCGGCATGTTCGCGCGCGTGGCGCTGGTGCTGGAGCACCGCGCAGAGGCGCTGCTCATTCCGGAGCAGGCGCTGTGGCCCATCGGCGATGAGCAGTTTGTATTCCGCGTCGTGGACGGCAAGGCGCTGCTCGCCAAAGTGCAGACCGGACAACGCGAAGGCGGCAAGGTGGAGATCGGCGCGGGCCTGAGTGCAGGCGATACGGTGGTGACCGCGGGCCAGACCAAGCTGCGCGACGGCATGGCGGTGCAGGTTACCGGCCAGCCCGGCGAGAAAACACCGGCCGCCCCAACCGGGCGCTAGCTGGATGAACCTGCCGGAACTGTCCATCCGCCGTCCGGTGCTCGCCACCGTGATGAGCCTGATGGTGATCCTGATCGGCGTCATCGCCTACCAGCGCCTCACGGTGCGCGAATACCCCAATATTGACGCACCCATCGTGTCGGTGCGCACCGTATACACCGGCGCCAACGCGGAGGTGATCGAAAGCCAGGTCACGCGCCCGCTGGAGGACTCACTGTCCGGCATCGAGGGCATCAAGACCATCAAGTCGGCGAGCCGCGAAGAGGTGAGCCAGATCACGGTGGAGTTCGTGCGCACGCGCGACCCGGACGCGGCGGCAAGCGACGTGCGCGATCGCGTCTCGCGCGTGCGCGGCAGACTGCCGGACGAGGTGGACGAGCCGGTGGTGGCCAAGATCGAGGCCGACGCGCAGGCCATTATGTGGATCGCCTTCTCCAGCGACAAGCACAGCGCGCTGGAGATCAGCGACTATGCCGACCGCGTGGTGCAGGATCGCCTGCAAACCCTGCCCGGGGTGGCGAGCGTGATCATCGGCGGCGAGCGGCGTTACGCGATGCGCATCTGGCTCGACCGCGAGCGTCTCGCGGCCTATCAATTGACGCCGCAGGACGTGGAAGACGCGCTGCGCACTCAAAATCTGGAAATCCCTTCCGGGCGCATCGAGAGCAGCCAGCGTGAGTTTTCCGTGCTCACCGAAACCGGTCTGCGCACGCCGGAGCAGTTCAACCGCATCATCATCCGCGAGGTGGGCGGCTATCCGGTGCGCCTCGCCGACGTGGGCAGCGCCGAGATCGGCCCGGCGGACGAGCGCAACGCGGTGCGCGTGAACGGCAATCCGGCGGTGGGTCTCGGCGTGGTGAAACAGTCCACCGCCAACACCCTGTCCGTGGCGCAGGCGGTGAAACAGGAACTGCCCAGAGTCATCGCCGGGCTGCCCGACGGCATGAAGCTCAAGGTGGCGTTCGATCAGTCGGTATTCATCGAACAATCCATCCAGGCCGTGTTCGAGGCCATGATCGAGGCGCTGCTGCTGGTGGTGCTGGTGATCTTTCTGTTCCTGCGCACGCTGCGCGCCACGCTGATTCCGTTTGTCGCCATTCCGGTGTCGCTGGTCGGCGCGTTCATTTTTCTCTACGCGCTGGGCTTTTCCATCAACGTGCTCACCCTGCTCGGCCTGGTGCTGGCCATCGGCCTGGTGGTGGACGACGCCATCGTGATGATGGAAAACATCCAGCGCCGCATCGAACACGGCATGATTGCTACGCGCGCCGCGCTGGAGGGCAGCAGGGAGATCGCCTTTGCGGTGATCGCCATGACGCTGACCCTGGTCGCGGTGTTCGCGCCGCTCTCCTTCATGACCGGCAACACCGGGCGGCTGTTCACCGAGTTCGCGCTCACCGTCGCCGCTGCGGTACTGGTGTCGGGCTTTGTCGCGTTGTCACTCACGCCCATGATGTGCTCCAAGATACTGCGCCCGGAAACGCGCCACTCGCGCCTGTACCAGATGAGCGAACAGTGGCTGCATGCGCTCAACCAGGCCTATCAACGGCTGCTCGCACGCATGCTCAACCGCCGCTGGCTGCTGGCCCCGGTCGGGGTGGCGGTTTTGGCCGGGATTGTGGGCCTGCTTGCGGTATTGAAAACCGAGCTTGCGCCGCTGGAGGATCGCGGCCTGTTGATAGGTCTGATGTTTTCGCCGGAAGGCGCAACCATGGATTACACCGACCGCTACGCGCGCCAGGTGGAAGGGTTTTACGCACAGGCGCCGGAGATCAACACGTATTTCATGGTGGTGGCGCCTGGGCTGGAGCGTCCCAATCCGGTGACCATGGCGCTCTCGTTCGTGAACCTGAAACCGTGGGATGAACGCGCGCGCAGCGCAAAGGAAATCGCGGGAGAACTGGGCGGCAAGATGTTCGGCCTCCCGGGCGTGCTCGCCTTTCCGGTACAGCCGCCCTCGCTCGGCCAGAGCTTCCGCAATCCGCCGCTGCAGTTCGTGCTACAGGGAAACTCCTACGCGGAGTTGCAGACCATGGTCAACGCCATGCAAGCCAAGGCCGGACAGTTTCCCGGTCTCATCAATCTGGACAGCGACCTCAAGCTCAACAAGCCGCAACTCAGCGTGGAACTGGACCGCGACAAGGCCGCCAACATGGGGGTGGCGGTAAACCAGGTCGGACGCACGCTGGAGACCCTGCTCGGCGGACGCCAGGTGACGCGCTTCAAACGCGAGGGCGAACAATACGACGTGATCGTGAAACTGAGGGATGAGGAACGCAGGGAGCCTGACGATCTTTCCTCCATCTTCGTGCGCGGCGGCGATGGACAACTGATCCAGCTCTCCAACCTGGTGCGCATGCGCGAAACCGTGGCCCCCAAGGAACTGAACCACTTCAACCGTCTGCGCTCGGCCACCCTCAGCGCCAACATCGCGCCTGGCCATTCGCTGGGCGAGGCGCTCGACTTCATGGAAAAAACGGCTGGAGAAACATTACCTCCCGGCACACAGACCGCGCTGGACGGCCAGTCGCGTGAACTCAGGGAATCCAGCGCCACGCTGTATCTCACCTTTGTGCTGGCGCTGCTGTTCATTTACCTGGTGCTCGCGGCCCAGTTCGAAAGCTTCGTTGATCCGTTTATCATCATACTTACCGTGCCGCTCGCCATCGCCGGTGCGCTGCTGGCGCTGAAACTCTCCGGCGGCACGCTCAACGTGTACAGTCAGATCGGCCTGGTGATGCTGGTCGGCCTCATCACCAAGCACGGCATCCTGATCGTGGATTTCGCCAACAAATTGAGAGAGCGCGGCCACGACATGCGTGGCGCGGTCATCGAGGCGGCGAGCCTGCGCCTGCGCCCGATTTTGATGACCACCGCCGCCATGGTGCTGGGCGCGTTGCCGCTGGCGCTCGCCACCGGCGCGGGAGCGGAGAGCCGCCAGCCCATCGGCTGGGTGATCGTGGGCGGCCTGCTGCTCGGCACCCTGCTCACCCTGTTCGTCATCCCCGCCGTGTACACGCTGGTGTCGCGCAGCCGGGAACAGGTATCCTATGCAGCACAGTCCGCGCAAGAACCCGGCCATGCGTAACACACTTTGCATCCTATTACTTTTCTTTGCAACGGCGCACCCTGCGGCGGCGGAAAATCTGCTCGACATCTACCGTCTCGCCCAGGAAAACGATCCGCAGATCAGAAGCGCGGAGGCTGCGCGCCTCGCCACGCTGGAGAGCAAGCCGCAAAGCCGCGCCTTGCTGTTCCCCACCATCAGCGCCAACGCCGACACCACCGGCAACCGTCTCGATATACGCCAGCCGGCCTCGTCCGCGGGCGTCTCACACTTTAACAGCAGCGGTTACACCTTAAGCCTGACGCAGCCGGTGTATCACCACGACACCTACGTGCAACTGCGCCAGGCCGATGCGCGCATCGCCCAAGCCGAGGCCCTGTTCGGCGCGGCGCAGCAGGACCTCATCATCCGCACCACGACGCGTTATTTCGACGTGCTCGCGGCGGAGGACAACTTGGAATTCGCGCGCGCCGAGAAAAACGCCATCGCCCGCGAACTGGAACAAAGCCGGCAACGCTTCGAGGTCGGGCTGGTCGCCATCACCGACATGCAGGAAGCGCAGGCGCGCTTTGACACCGCGCTGGCGCAGGAAATCGCCGCCGAGCGCCAGCTCACCGCCGCTATCGAGACCCTGCGCGAGATCATCGCGCGCCAGCCGGACGGCCTGGCCGCCCTCACCGAACAACTGCCGCTGCTGGCCCCGGAGCCCGCCGACGTGGAACAGTGGACCGAAACCGCACTCAGGCAAAACCTGCAATATACCGCCGCGCAGCACGCCGCCGAAGTGGCGCGGGAAGAAATCGCGCGCCAGCGCGCCGCGCACCTGCCCACGCTGGACATTGTCGGCAACCGCGTGCTGTCCGAATCCGGCGGCGGACGTTTCGGCGCCAGCGAAACCTTGAACGATTCGATCAGCCTGCAGATCAACGCACCGATATTCCAGGGCGGCCTGGTCACTTCGCGCACCCGCGAAGCGCAGCATAAATACACCCAGGCGCAGGAAACTCAGGAGCAGCAGTTGCGCTCCGTGGTGCGCCAGACGCGCGACGCCTACGCCGGGGTGATCGCGGGCATCAGCCGCGTCAAGGCGCTCAAGCAATCCGTGTTGTCTCATCAAACCGCGCTGGAGGCTACGGAAGCCGGTTTGCAAGTCGGCACGCGCACCGAGGTGGACGTGCTGGACGCGCAGCGCGAACTGTTCCGCGCCCGGCGCGACTATGCGCGCGCGCGCTACGACTATATTCTTGAAAGCCTTCGCCTCAAGCAGGCCGCCGGCACATTGAGTCCAACCGACCTGGAGCAGGTAAACACCTGGCTGCAGTGACATGCTGTGTCACGCTTCTGAAAGTATCCTTGTTAGTATAGATACGCAGACGCGCCTGGCCGCGGCCATGCCGGAGGCCGCGGGCGGGCGCGTCATAAACAACAGCGGCATTTTGCTGCAAGCCGCCGCGCTGCTCAATATTCCCGTGCTCGTCACCGAGCAATACCCCAAGGGCCTGGGCAAGATCGAACCGGGCGTGGCCCGCCATCTGCCCGCCCAGGTGCACCATTTTGAAAAAACCTGTTTCTCGTGCTGCGGCGCAGCGGGGTTCATGGACGTGGTGCGCGGACTTGCGCGCAGGCACGTCGTGCTGGCCGGAATGGAAACGCATGTCTGCGTGCTGCAGACCGCGCTGGAATTAAAAGACGCGGGCAACCGGGTGTTTGTGGTGGAAGACGCCGTCTGCTCCCGTACCGAGGCCAACCACCACAACGCGCTCGCGCGCCTGCGCCAGGCAGGCGTGATCGTGAGCAATAGCGAATCGGTGTTATTCGAGTGGCTGCGCGACGCGAGTCACGCGCAGTTTAAGCAGATTTCCGCCTTGATTCGTTGAGCATCACGGCCAGCTTGGCGTGCGCCACGCCCGCGCTGCGGCGCGCCAGATAATTCTTTACCGGCGGCAACAGGTCCGCCGCCAGCAAACCGATATTGCGCATAAGCG
Source organism: Gammaproteobacteria bacterium (assembly GCA_003599485.1). Classification (GTDB taxonomy): domain Bacteria; phylum Pseudomonadota; class Gammaproteobacteria; order SURF-13; family SURF-13; genus SURF-13. Next base: position 2,904 of record QZKM01000023.1, on the reverse strand, counting down.
CAAGCGGCGCAAAGTCGCTGGAAAATATCCGCACCAGGCCGTCGGTAAACGCCGTGACCGCGGCATGATCGCTGCGGCGCAGGCGCGCGTACTCATCGAGCAGCCCGGCCGCGCCCGGGTCGGTTCCGTGCCGCGCGGCTTCGCACAGCAGGCGCGCCAGCACCGCCACGTCGCGCAGCCCCAGGTTCAAACCCTGCGCCGCGACCGGATGCAGGGTGTGCGCGGCGTTGCCGATCAGCACCGCGCGCGGGCGCGTGAGTTCCGCGGCGCGCATCAACTCCAGCGCATACTCCCGGCGCGCGCCAAGCTGTGAAAATTTCCCCAGGCGGCCGCCGAATTGCCGTTGCAGTTGGGCAAGAAAAGTATTTTCATCCAGCGCCAGCAGCGCCGGAACCTGCCCGGCAGGCGCCACCCACACCACCGCGCAGCGCGTGCCGCTCATGGGCAGCACGGCGAGCGGCCCGCCCGGAGTGAAGCGCTCAAAGGCCGTGTACTCATGCCCCCGCTCAGGCGTGACGCTGGTGATAATGGCGCTCTGATTGTAAACACGGCCGCTGGTTTTGATGTTGAGGCGCTCGCGCGCCGTGGAGTGACGCCCGTCCGCAATCACCAGCAGCCGCGCACTCAACTGGCGCGAGCCTTGCCCTGCGTGGAGCGTAATACTCGCCGCATCGGCGCCGGTCTCCACGTCCTGCACCCGCGCCGGACAAATAAACTCGATATTGGCGTGGCGTTGCAGGGTGTCGAGCAGCGCCTTCCCCAGCAGCCGGTTCTCCACCACATAACCCAGCGCATCCAGCCGGTAATCCGCGCAGTCGAGCCGGGTGAAACCAAACCGTCCCTGATCCGAAACATGGGTTTTCTTGATCGGCACGGCGTGCGCGGCAACATCCGGCCACACACCTATCGCCTCCAGAATGCGCTGCGTGCCCCAGGTGAGGGCGGTGGTGCGCGTATCAAAACTCGGCTGCGCGCCGTTTTTAACCGGCGCCGCTTCAATCACCCCGACGCGCAGCGCCGTGCCGCCCAGTGCGCAGGCCAGGCTCGCGCCGGTCATGCCGCCGCCGACAATTAGGATATCGTATGTATCCGGCATATCAGTGCGCCATCAGGCTTTCGATCTCCGCCACGGTCTTAGGCGCGTCCGCGCTCAGTATCTCGTGTCCCCTGGGAGTGACGTGCACGTCATCCTCGATGCGCACGCCTATACCCCACCACTTCTTCGGCGCTCCGCTGGTTCCCGGAGCGATGTACAGGCCGGGCTCGACGGTGAGCACCATGCCCGGCTCCAGCACGCGCCAGGCGTCGCCGATCTTGTAGTCGCCCACGTCGTGCACGTCCATGCCCAGCCAGTGCCCGGTGCGATGCATATAAAAGCGCCGGTACGCCTGCTCTTTAATCAACTTGGGCAGCGCGCCCTTGAGCAGGCCGAGTTCGATCAGACCTTTGGTCAGCACCCGCACCGCGGCCTGGTGCGGGTCGTTCCAGTGATTGCCCGGCTTGACCTTGGCGAGGGCGGCGTACTGCGCCTCCAGCACGATTTCATAGACTGCGCGCTGCCCGGCGCTGAACCGGCCGTTGACGGGAAAGGTGCGCGTGATGTCGCTGGCGTAATTGTCCAGCTCCGCGCCGGCGTCTATCAGTAACAGATCGCCATCCTTGAGCGGCGCGCGGTTACCGGTGTAGTGCAGCACGCAGGCGTTCGCCCCGCCCGCTACGATCGAGTTGTAGGCCGGGGCTTGGCTGCCCTGGCGCATGAATTCGTGGCGCAACTCGGCCTCGATCTGATATTCCATCATGCCGGGCTTGCAGGCGCGCATGGCGCGCTTGTGCGCGCCGGCCGAGATGCGCGCCGCCTTTTTCATCAGAGCGATCTCGGCCCGGCTCTTGAACAACCGCATCTCGTGCAACACCTGGTCCAGCGCGATGAATTCCTCCGGCGCGCGCAGCCCGGCGCGCGACCTGGCGCGAATCTGGTTCACCCAGCCGATCAGGTGCTGATCAAATTCCGGCTGCGCGCCCATCACGCAATAGACGCGCTCGCACTTTTCCAGCAAGCCAGGCAGGATGTCGTCCAGATCATCTATGGGGAAGGCGTCGTCCGCGCCGTAATCGCGGCAGGCGCCCTCCTGCCCCGCGCGCGCCCCGTTCCAGACTTCCTTTTCCGGATCGCGTTCGCGCGAAAACAAGATATATTCGCCGTGCGCGTGGCCCGGAATCAGCACCGCCACCGCCTCCGGCTCCGGGAAACCGGTCAAATAATAAAAATCGCTGTCCGGGCGATATGGATACTCCGTGTCGCGGTTACGCAGACGCAGCGGTGCGGCGGGCAGGATGGCAATCGCGCCCCGGCCCATCTGTTCCATAAGCTGTTTGCGGCGGCGGGCGAATTCGGCTTGGTTCATGGGTGCATTATGCCAAAAACTCAGGCACGGTAGACACTCGCCTCGGTAACCACCGCATCGAGCGGCACATCCCAGGGCGCGGGCGTGATCTCCGCCACGCGCTGGAAGTCATAAGCCACGCCGATCAGGCGCGGACGACGCCAATAACGGCGCAGGTTGAGGAAGCCCAGCGTGCGGTCATAGAATCCGGCGCCCATCCCTAAGCGGTTCCCGCGCGCGTCGAACGCCACCAGCGGTATCAGTATCAAATCAAGCCTGGCCGCCTGGCTCCATCCGTTCTTTGGCAATACCGGCTCCGGTATTCCGAAACGATTGGGGGATAACCTGTCTCCGCTGCGATAAGGCGCAAAGGCGAGGCGGTTTTGGCGCAGCACGGGCAGGTAACAGCGTTTGCCGTAACGCAAGGCGCGGCACAGCAATGCGGATAAATCCATTTCGCCATCGTTGGCGATATAGAATGCGACGCGGCGCGCGCAGCGAAACAGGCGCAGCGCGCTCA
>QZKM01000015.1 GCA_003599485.1 Gammaproteobacteria bacterium | reverse complement strand
ATATCAGCGATGCCGTCCATGGCTCAACCTCAACTAGCCTTTCAACACCGGCCAAGCCCTCCATGGCTTGGCGCTCGCCGCAGTGCGGCTCACCCGCTCTGTCCCTCACCCCCTTTGCAAAGCAGGGTGGCCGAAGGCCGGGGGGATTTTTGCGAGGCGTGCAAGGTTAAACCAGATGGGCCATATCCGCAATGACCGCGCGCAGCGGGTGCCCATTCACGTGCCGTGTGCTATACTATCAAGTTAATTGTATTGACGCACAGCAGTTCGCGGTTCAACCAACAGTTGTTACGCAGCACCCTGCTTGACCGGCATCACTCCATCGAATTTTCAACTTACGGGATATTATACTCCATGCACAACGGCACCACGCTTACCCAGTTCATCATCGAAGAGCAACGTCAAATCGGCGCGAGCGGCGATTTCAGTTCGCTGCTCAACGATATCGTGACGGCCTGCAAGGTGATCTCCAACGCGGTGCACAAGGGCGCGTTGATCGGCATCCAGGGCAGCGCGGGCAGCGAGAACGTGCAGGGAGAGACGCAAAAGAAGCTGGATATCATCACCAATGAAATCTTCATCAGGTCCAACGAATGGGCGGGCCACCTCGCCGCGATGGGCTCGGAGGAGATGGACGACATCTACCCCATCCCGCGCCAGTACCCGAAAGGCAAATATCTGCTGGTGTTCGATCCGCTCGACGGCTCGTCCAACATTGACGTCAACATTTCCGTCGGCACCATCTTCTCGATACTGCGCTCGCCCAAAGGCCTGTCGCAGGAACCGGTGACTGCGCGGGATTTTCTCCAGTCCGGCGTCAAGCAGGTGTGCGCCGGTTATGCGGTGTACGGCCCCTCCACCATGCTGGTGCTGACCAGCGGTCATGGCGTGAACGGGTTTACGCTGGATCAGAACATCGGCGAGTTCATCCTCACCCATCCCAAGATGCGCATCCCGGAAGACAGCACCGAGTTTGCCATCAACGCCTCGAATGAGCGCTTCTGGGAGGCGCCGGTGCAACGCTATGTGGACGAGTGCCTGAAGGGCGTGGAAGGCCCGCGCAAGAAGAATTTCAACATGCGCTGGATCGCCTCCATGGTGGCCGAGGTGCATCGCATCCTGATCCGCGGCGGCGTGTTCATGTACCCCAGGGACACCAAGGACCCCTCCAAGCCTGGCAAACTGCGCCTGATGTACGAGGCCAATCCGATGTCGTTCATCGTCGAGCAGGCCGGCGGCGTGAGCTCCACCGGGCGCGAGCGGATCATGGACATCACGCCCGCTGATTTACATCAGCGCGTGCCGGTGATACTCGGCTCCAGAAACGAAGTGAATCGTATCATTTCCTATCACGGCGGGCAGCCCAAGGTGAGCGAGGCGGCGGCGTAATTTAAGGAATCCGCACCGCATCCATGCGCGCCTGAATCATGGCGGTCTTGCGCTCCAGCCAGGGCGTGCTGCGGCGCTTGTCGTAAAAGCGCGGCTTGGGCGTCATGGCGGCGAGGCGCGCCGCCTGATAGGGGCTCAACGCGGCGGCGCTCACGCCAAAATAGTGCCGCGCGGCGGCTTCCGCGCCGAATACGCCGTCGCCCCACTCAACGATATTCAGGTAAATTTCCAGGATACGGCGCTTGCTCATCATGCGCTCGATCATCAGCGTGATGATGGCCTCTTGCGCCTTGCGCACCAAACTACGTTCGCCGGACAGAAACAGGTTTTTAGCCAGTTGCTGGCTGATGGTCGAACCGCCCGCGACGATCTTCCCCTTTTTAAGATTCTTCTCGTAGGCGTTCTGTATGCCTTCCCAATCGAATCCCTCATGCTCCAGAAACCTGGCGTCTTCCGCCGCGACCATGGCGCGCTTCAGGTGGATGGAGATGCGCTCGTAGGGTATCCACCTGTGCCTGAGCGCCGCATCGGGATTCTTTTCCTGCGCGGCGGCAAGGTGGCGCTCCATAAAGGCGCTTTGCGCCGGATCATGCTCCATCCAGTACCAGATGTGCGCGAATACCCATAGCTGATACGCGAGCACCAGCGCGCCCAGCAGCAGTGCGGCGCGCCACAGCCAGCGCCAGCCGTTTATTATCCACGCTTGCACGTGACCGGGAAACTAGAATGAATCCTGTTACTTTATCTTCACCACCGAGGGCTTCGCATCCACGCACGTCTCCGGCGCCTTTTTGCCGGTCAGCAGATAGTCGTATTCAATCGCTTGCAGTTTGCCGTCACAGTTCTTATCCAGCCGCTCGAATACCCTGGTCAGGGGACGCCAGGCTTCAGCTTCTTTCGGGCTGATGGTTTTGTCACGATTGGCGTCCATCTGCTCAAAGGGAGGCGCCGCCAGGGCGGGTGTGCCCAAAGCGAAAAACAATATTGCAAGGCCGGTGTTCAGCAGGGGTTTCTTCATGGTGTCTCCTTCGGATATAGATATGCATTTTGTGTATTTAAGGTAATGTACGCGGCGGCGCATCAGATTTCTTCGGGGACGCGGACAAGCTTACGGTGATGACGGCTGTCAGAATTACTGCCATGCCCACAAGCTGCAGGCCGGTCAGCGTTTCATCCAGCAGCCACCAGCCGAGCAGCACGGCGACAGCGGGGTTGACGTAAGCATACGTACCGAGGTACACCGGTGCAACATTGTGCAGCAGCCAGATATAGGACGCAAATCCCAGCGTGCCGAACACGATAAGATAGGCGAGTGCGGTCATGCCCTGAAATCCCCAGGTCCATGCGCCGGCTTCGCCCAGACTCAACCCGATAACGCACAGAAACACGCCGCCGGCCAGCATCTGCATGGCGGCGGACATGAGCGGCGGCGTAGTCTGAACTTGGCGCTTGCCGTAGATCGAGCCCACCGACCAGAGCAGCGCGGCGAGCAGTATGCTCATCTGGCCGCCGAAATGAGCCAGTAAAAACGGTTCACTATCAGGCAATAACAGCAACGCCACGCCGAAAAATCCCAGCAACAGGCCAAACAGCGCCTGCCTGGTGAGCGCTTGCCCCTGCGCGCCGAGCGTGCCGAAGCCGGCCAGCCATAGCGCCGTGGTCGCCACCAGCAACGCCGCCTGGTTGGACGGCACCCACTGCTCGCCCACCACCACCAGACCGTTGCCGCCCGCGAGCAGCAGTATTCCCATGAGGGTAATCAAACGCCATTCACGCGCCGATACCGGAAACGCCTGGCCGCTCATCCGCGCCACGACGGCCAGCAGCAGACCGGAAATGACAAAGCGCACGCCGGCGAACAGCGCGGGCGGCAGATCGTGCACGCCGATGCGTATGGCGAGATAAGTAGAGCCCCACACCAGATACAACGTTAAAAAGGCGAGCGCAATGGTGTAGCGCCGTCTCGAATCAAGCATGAAAGCTTTTATATGGATTGACGATGGCCATCCGGCTGCCAGCTTGGCGCAATGACGTTGGGCATGGCGGAGCGCTGAAGCAAACGCGCGGGGGCTAGGGCAAACTCGCCGTAGCGCCGGTTCACCTGATCCATGACATGCTCCACCGCCTGCTGTTTTTGATCGGTCTCACTGAATAGATCCCGCTGCCCGGCGGGCTCCGGCGCAAGCGCGGTGACCTGCACCTGAAACACGGGTTGTGCTTGCCAAACCTGCCGCAACATGGCGCAGCAAAGACGATAAATGGCGCGCGCTTCATTGCCGGGCTGGGCCAGGGAAAACGTGCCGCCGATCCAGCCCTGCGCCGCGCGCAGGCCGATAAAAAAACGCCGCGCGGCGAGATCGTGGCGGCGCAGGCGCGCGCCTACCTTTTCGCTCATGTGCAGAAAATAGGTAAGCAGAACCTCCCGCTCGCAGGCGCCGGGCGGCAGCACCTTGCCGTGACCCAGCGATTTCGGCGCTGCGGCATCAGCGCTCACCTTGTCCGGGTCCTCGCCGCGGCACATGAGCCAGATGTGCCGCCCCATGTTGCCGAAGCGGCGCGCCAGCACGCTCACCGGCAACCGCGCCACGTCGCCGCAGGTGTGCGCGCCGTGCGCGGCGAGATACCCTCCTATGCCTTGCGCGACGCCGGACAGCGCGGTGACCGGTTCATGCTCCAGCCGCGCACGCGCCTCCCGCGGCGGAATCACGATAAAGCCGTTGGGCTTGACCAGATTGGCTGCGAATTTGGCGGTACACTTGTCGCCGCTGACGCCCACGGAGCAAGGCAGGCTGCTCGCCGCCTGCACCTGGTCCACGACCATGCGCCCCATGCGTTCGGGCGTACCGTGCAGGCTCTGGCAGCGCGTCACATCGAGGAACGCCTCGTCCACCGAGAACACTTCGATATCCGGACTCACCTCACACAGCGACGCCATGATGGCGGTGGAGATGTGCGCGTAGACTTTAGGCCGCGCGGGGCGCTGGATCACATCGGGGCACAGCGTGCGCGCCTCCTTAAGGCGCATCCCGGTATGAATGCCGAAGGCGCGCGCCTCGTAGGAGCAGGTGATGATAGTGGCGCCCTGCTCGCCGTTGGTCACCGCGATGGGTTTGCCGCGCAACTCAGGAAAATCGCGCTGCTCCACCGATGCGAAGAAGGCATTCATGTCCACATGAATGATGGCGCGCGGCCAAAAATCCGTGGAATCGCGCAACGCCATGACCGCTAACCCGCGCGCGCCTCCCGGCGCTTGATGTCCGGTTCCACGCCCTGGCTGCGCAGATAGTCATCGTAGCCGCCGCTGAAGTTGGTCACGCCCTGCGGCGTCAGCTCGATGATGCGCGTGGCGAGCGAGGAGACGAATTCTCTGTCGTGGCTGACGAAGATCACCGTGCCGGGATAATTCTCCAGCGCGCCGTTGAGCGACTCGATGGATTCCATGTCCAGGTGGTTGGTGGGTTCGTCCATGACCAGCACATTGGGCTGTTGCAGCATCAGTTTTCCGAACAGCATGCGTCCCTGTTCGCCGCCGGAGATGATTTTGACTGATTTTACGATTTCATCCTGGGAAAACAGCAACCGTCCCAGCACCGCGCGCACCGCCTGCTCGTCGTCGCGCTCTTTCTTCCACTGGCTCATCCAGTCAAGCAAATTCATGTCCACGGAAAAATCGGCCGCATGGTCTTGCGCGAAGTAGCCGATCTTCGCATTTTCGGACCACTTTATCATGCCGCCGTCCGGCTTCAATTCGCCCACCAGGGTGCGCAGCAGGGTAGTCTTGCCGATGCCGTTCGGGCCGATCACGGCGACGCGTTCGCCCGCCTCTATCATCAGATTGAGATTGCGGAACAGCGGCGTCTCGCCATAACCCTTGCTGAGGCGGCGCGCTTCCAGCGCCAGGCGATAGAGTTTTTTCTCCTGCTCGAAGCGGATAAAAGGATTGGCCCGGCTCGACGGCTTGATCTCCGCCAATTCGATCTTGTCTATCTGCCGCGCGCGCGACGTGGCCTGCTTGGCCTTGGAGGCGTTGGCGGAGAAGCGGCTGACGAAGGTCTGCAATTCTGCGATCTGCGCCTTCTTTTTGGCATTGTCGGCCAGTAACTGCTCGCGCGCCAGCGTGGCGGCGGTCATGTATTCGTCGTAGTTGCCGGGATAGATGCGCAATTCGCCGTAATCCAGATCGGCCATGTGCGTGCACACGCGATTCAGAAAGTGGCGGTCGTGGGAAATAATCAGCATCGTGCTGCTGCGCGCGTTGAGCACGTCCTCCAGCCAGCGGATGGTGTTGATGTCGAGGTTGTTGGTGGGCTCGTCCAGCAGTAGGATGTCCGGGTCGGCGAACAAGGCCTGCGCCAGCAGCACGCGCAGCTTCCAGCCCGGCGCCACCGCGCTCATCGGGCCGTTATGCTGCTCCAGCGGAATGCCGACGCCGGACAGCAGCTCACCGGCGCGCGCCTCGGCGGTATAGCCGTCCAGTTCGGCGAATTCATGCTCCAGCCCGGCCACCTTCATGCCGTCCTCTTCGCTCATCTCGGCCAGCGAGTAAATCCGGTCACGCTCCTGTTTTACACGCCACAGTTCGGCGTGGCCCATGATGACGGTGTCCAGCACCGTGTAATTTTCAAACGCGAACTGATCCTGGCGCAGCTTGCCGAGGCGCTCATGGGCGTCCACCGAGACGTTGCCCGAGGTCGGCTCCAGGTCGCCGCCGAGGATTTTCATCAGCGTGGACTTGCCGCAGCCGTTGGCGCCGATCAAACCGTAGCGGTTGCCGTTGCCGAATTTGACCGAGATGTTCTCGAACAGGGGCTTGGCCCCGAACTGCATGGTGATATTGGCTGTGGTAATCAAGAGACGGTTCCGGAGGTTGACGCGAGGCATTCTGCAATTTGTATATTATCGCACATTTCACGCCCCGGCCCCAGCGCGAGCCGCCGCAGCATACCCAGCATTACTGAAAAATGCTACGGCAGCTTTTTAAGCCGGAACAGCCCGTGAGTGTCGCTGTCGCTGGTGAAATACAGCGCACCATCCGGGCCGATGGCTACACCTACGGGCCGCGCCCAGCGCTCGCCGTTTTCCAGTTGAAATCCGGTGACGAGATCATCCACCCGCTGCGCCTGACCGTCCTTAAACCGCACGGCGACGATTTTCGGATCGCGCCGAGTGGCTGGGTCACCGAAGAAACCGCCGCCGGGCTGGGTACCCCATGAACCGCGCAACGCCACGATGGCGTCGCCCTCCAGCGTCTTGTCCATCGCGCCTTCCGGCACAAAGGTCACACCCATCGGCGCATTGCGCGCCGGGAAGGTCGCCACCGGCGCCACCACGTCCTCCAGCGGCCGCGGCGGATCGCGCTTGATGCAGTCATCGCGCCGGATGCGTTGGCCATCGTATTGAAACCAGGGCATGCCGTGAAACGATCCGGCGTCAATCCGGCTGAAATATTCCGGCGGCTGCTCATAACCCAGATGATCGGGGCCGTTATTGCTCGCGTACAGCGCGCCGCTGGACGGGTGCCAGGCAAACCCCACCGCGTTGCGCAAACCCGATGCGTACGTCTCCCAGCGCGCCTTGCCGCCGTCCTCGCGCAGCACCAGAATCCCGCCCCGGCGATCATTGAATCGGTAAGGCTCGCCGAGATATTCATCGCTGCAATTCCCGCTGATGCCGAGACTCACGTAGACCCTGCCATCCGGCCCAACCGCCACGCTGCGGCTGCTGTGTCCGCCGCCACCGGGCAAGGCGGCCAGCAGCTTTACCGCGCCCGGTGCAAGTTTTTTCTGACCAGGCTTATAAGGCGCGCGGTATACCCCATCGGTGCGGGCGATGAGGATTTCGTTGCTGCGGAACGCGACGCTGTGTGGATAACCGCCCAGCGCGGCCAAAACCTCCGGCGTGGTATAAGGCGGCGGCAAGCGGTACACATTGCCTGACTTGGAGCCGATGAACAGATCGCCGTTGCCCGCGAACGTCAACAAGCGCGGGCCATCCAGCGCGGCGGTCAACAGTTCCAGCCGGTATCCCTCCGGCGCCCGCGCCTCCCGGCGCTCGCTGTTAAGGGTGATGACCTGACTCTGGTAACTCAGCGCTTCAGTTCCCGCTTGCGCGAACGACGAGACGCAGCAGCAGAGAAATAAGACGACTTTTTTGATCGGAAAGAGTTTCATAGCTGAGCCTGTCCCCAACTAACAATAACCCCTTTTACAGAAGACTGGCGGAGAGGGTGGCCGCTCCTGCGCATCCATGCGCCCGCGGCATTGGTGCATCCCTGCACGGCAGGATTACGAACCCTTCGGATTCGAATCCACCTAAGCCAAGTCTTCTGTAAAAGGGGTCTATCAATCCCTTTTACAGAAGACTGGCGGAGAGGGTGGGATTCGAACCCACGTGGCGGGATGAACCGCCCATCCGATTTCGAGTCGGCGCCGTTATGACCGCTTCGGTACCTCTCCGGAGATTTACAGATAACGCGCAGGCAGTGCCCGCGCCGGGAGTTTATTTTACCTCAAACCAAGGAGGGTCAGTTATTAATCAACTGCCGTATCAGGGGGATGGTCAGTTTACGCTGCGCGGCGAGGGAGGCGAGATCGAGGCGCTGCAGGAATTCAAGCAGCCCCGGTAAATCGCGCGTGAAGCGCGCAAGCAGAAAGCGGCCTACTTCATCGGGCAGTTCGATGCCGCGGTTGCGCGCGCGCTGTTGCAGCGCGGTCAGCTTGCCGGCATCCTGCAACGGGCGCAGTTGCAACACCAGTCCCCACGAGAGCCGGGAGGCCAGATCGGGCAAGGTGATGGGCAATGCCGCGGGCGCGGTATCAGCGGCCACGAGCAGGCGCGCACCGCTGTCGCGCGCACGGTTGTACAAATGGAACAGCACCCTCTCCCACTCCGCATGACCGGCGACGGCCTGCACGTCATCCAGGCAGATCAGCGCAAGCTGCTCCAGATCATCGAGGACGGTAGTTGAAAGCTCGGACATCTGCGCCAGGGGCAGATACGCCGCTTGCAGCCCCTGCTCCGCGGCCTTGCGGCAAGACGCCTGTAACAAGTGCGTTTTACCGGACGCGGATGTTCCCCATAAATAGATCACCCGCTGCGTATCGCCCTGCACAGCAGCCAGAGCTTCGCCATTTTCCCCCGCGACAAAATTGGCGAAGCTCGCGTTGTCGTTAAGCGTGACTTGAAGCGGCAACTGGATCATCGGCCGTCACTCCGGTCACTCGCGCGGCGTGCGATCGTGGAGGTAGCTACCGAGATAGCGTTCGCGCAGGTGGCGCAGCAGCACCATGATGACCGCCGCGGCCGGCAAGGCGAGCAGTACGCCAAAGAAGCCGAACAGCTGGCCGCCCGCCATCACCGCGAAAATCACCGCGACGGGATGCAGACCGATGCGCTTGCCGACCAGGTGCGGAGTGAGCCAGAAACTCTCGATGAGCTGGCCGGCGCCAAATACCGCCAGCACGGGCAACAGATACATCAGGTCGTGGAACTGCACCAGCGCCGCGACGCCCGCCGACAGGAGGCCGATAATAAATCCAAGATACGGCACAAAGCTCAACAAGCCCGCGACCAGGCCGATGAGCAGCGCCAGGTCCAGGCCCATGATCCACAGGCCCGCGGTGTAGATGACGCTCAGCGTCAACATGACCAGCAGTTGCCCGCGCAGAAATGCGCCCAGTACGTCATCGCTTTCCTGCGCGAGCTTTATCACCGTTGGCTCGACGCGACGCGGCAGCATTTCGTGTACATGCCTGAGCAATACATTCCAGTCGCGCAGCAGATAGAACGTGACCAGCGGGATCAACACCAGATTCGCCAGCCAGGATAAAAACGCGAGACCGGAGTCAGACACCGAGCCCAGCACGCTCGCGGCGATGCCGCCCGCCTTTCGCCAATGCTGGCGCAGAATCTCTTGCAGCGCGTTGACATCCAGCACTGCTTCTTCCAGTCCCAGGCGCTCGCGCAACCAAGGCAGCGCCGCTTCCTGCAGCCAGGCGAAATAGCCGGGCAATTTACTGATGAAGGTGGCGATTTGCCGTTCCAGCAGCGGGATCAAGATAAGCAGCGCCGCCAGCGCGGTCAGCAGGAACAGGCCGAATATCAGGGTGGCGGAGAGCGTGCGCGACAGGTTGCGCGCCTCCAGGCGGTTCACCAGCGGGTTGCCGAGGTAGGCAAACAGGGCGGCGGCGAGAAACGGGGTGAGCACCGGCGCGAGCAGGTACACCAGCAGCGCGCCGCCAGCAAGCCCGGCCAATGACAGCCAGATTTTAGTCACGCCGCCCCTGTGTATTCATCTGCAACGCGCGCGCACTCCAGGTCCACACATAATCCAGCCAGCTCCAGATGGTGAAGGTGAGCACCAGGTAAACCAGTGCGCCGATACTCCACTCCGGCAGCGGCAAGATGCTCAGCTTGAACATCACGGCCAGCACCAGGGTGATCTGCAAAACGGTATTGACCTTGCTGATCCATGTCGGCGCCAGATCGAAGCGCCGTATGGTGTAATGATAAACCAGCGCACCGCCGACGATCATCACATCGCGCCCCAGTATCACCGCCACCAGCCAGGCCGGCAACAGGTCGAGCCATGCCAGCGTCACATAAGCGGAAACCAGCAGTATCTTGTCGGCCAGCGGGTCGAGGATGGAGCCCAGCCTGCTCTTCCAGCCGTGACGCTTGGCAAGATACCCATCCAGGGCGTCACTTAAACCTGCTACGGCAAACAGCAGCAGTGCGGTAAAATAGCGCCCATCCGTCAGCGCCATGATAAAAGGCGGCACCAGCGCGATGCGTATCAGGCTGATAACATTGGGGAGGTTGTTTTTACCCATCAACACCCCCGCATTTTAGCAGGGTTTGGCCGGGTGCTGCGCGGGGCTTGAAAGCTGTTTTTTATTTGCAGTCCTTGCACCGGCCCGATAACATAGCCTTCTCCTACTACGCATACCGTGTCCCATCCCCCCTCAAAAACTCCCCTGCGCTACCAGGACGCCGGTGTCAGCATAGATGCAGGCAATGCGCTGGTCGAGCGCATCAAGCCGATCGCGGCGCGCACCGCCCGCCCCGGCCTGCTCGCGGGCATCGGCGGTTTCGGCGCGCTGTTCGAGATTCCGCCCGGCCGCTACCGCGAACCGGTGCTGGTCTCAGGCGCCGACGGCGTGGGCACCAAGCTCAAGCTCGCCATCGAGATGGGACGCCACGACACCATCGGCATTGATCTGGTTGCAATGTGCGTGAACGACGTGATCGTGCAGGGGGCCGAACCACTGTTCTTTCTCGACTACTACGCCACCGGCCAGCTCAGCGTGGAGGTGGCGGCGCAGGTCATCCAGGGCATCGGTGCGGGCTGCGAACTGGCCGGCGCCGCGCTGGCGGGCGGCGAAACCGCCGAGATGCCGGGCATGTACGCGGGCGGCGATTACGATCTCGCCGGTTTCTGCGTGGGCGTGGTGGAAAAATCACGCATCCTGGATGGCCGTAAAGTGGCGCCGGGTGACGTGCTGCTGGGGCTCGCCTCCAGCGGCCCGCATTCCAACGGCTATTCGCTGATCCGCAAAATCATTGAAATCACCGGCAGCGATCTTGCCCAGCCGTTCGATGGCCGCACCCTGGGCGAAACCCTGCTCACCCCCACGCGCATCTATGTCAAACCGCTGCTGAAACTGCTCAACGAAATTGACGTGCATGCCCTGGCCCACATCACCGGCGGCGGCCTGCTGGAAAACATCCCGCGCGTGCTGCCGAAAAACACCCGCGCGGTACTCAACCGCAACGCCTGGCCCACCCCGCCCGTGTTCGAGTGGCTGCAGCGCCAAGGCCGGGTGAGCGACACGGAAATGTACCGCACCTTCAACTGCGGCATCGGCATGGTGGTGTGCGTTGCGGAACAGTACGCCGACGCCGCGCTCAAGCTGCTGCAAGATCAAGGCGAAACCGTGTGGCGCATCGGACATATCGAGACACGCGCTGATCCGGATGCGGCGCAGGTGGTCATCCAACCGCGCGCATGAAGCCGGGCGCGCAGCGCAAGCTCCCCGCCGTCATACTCATCTCAGGACGCGGCAGCAACCTGCGCGCCATCATTGAAGCGGCGCGCGGCGGCCTGCCCATCGAAATACGCGCCGTCATCAGCAACCGCCCTGATGCGCCCGGTCTTGCTCATGCGCGCGACTCCGGCCTCCCAACCGAAGTCCTGTCTCACACGCAGTTTTCAGACCGCACAGCCTATGACCAGGCACTGCAAAAACTGATTGACGGTTACGCCCCAGAACTGGTGTTGCTCGCCGGTTTCATGCGCGTGCTCACGCCCAGGTTCGTCGCGCACTACCGCGGGCGCATGCTGAATATTCACCCCTCCCTACTGCCCGCCTTCCCCGGCCTGCACACCGCGCAGCGCGCGCTTGAAGCGGGCACGCGTGAACACGGCGCGAGCGTGCATTTCGTCACCGAGCAGGTGGACGGCGGCCCGGTGGTATTGCAGGCCAAGGTTCCGGTAATGCCCGGCGACACGCCGGAAACCCTGAACGCGCGCGTGCTGGAACAGGAACACCGCATTTACCCGCAGGCGATACGCTGGTTCGCCGAGGGCAGGCTGAAACTGGTTGTCAATAAGGACGGCACCTATGCCACGCTGGACGGTCAAAGACTCAAGCCATGATAAAAAATATTTTCATTACGGCGCTGTTCCTGTGCGGCGCGCAGGCCTACGCCGCGCCGGCGCCCAAACCTTTTACCGCGTATTACACGGTGAGTGTGGGCAACATCGCCGCGGGGGAAATCCGCCGCTCGCTGAGCGTCACGGAACAGGGACAGTTTATGTATGAATCCGAAACCAAAAGCAGCGGACTGGCCGCGCTGTTTGTGAAAGATCACATCATCGAGCGCAGCGTGTGGCGCTATAAAAACCAGGCGCCTCAACCGCTGCATTTTCAATATCGGAAAACCGGCGGCAAAAAGGAGCGCAAATATACGCTCAGTTTTGATTGGACACAGGGCGTGGTGAAGGACGAATCCGGCGCCGATCCGTGGCAGGCCCGGCTTGATAAAGGCGCGCAAGACCGGCTGCTGTATCAGCTCACCCTCATGTACGACCTGCAAAGCGGCCGCACCGAACTGGCCTACCCGTTGGTGGACGGCCACAAGCTCAGGAATTACCGTTTCCAGAAAGTGGCGGAAGAGACTCTTGAGACTCCGCTCGGCCCGCTCAAAACCGTCAAGCTCTCCCGCATTCTGGAGTCGGACGAAAAAACCGTCACTCTCTGGTGCGCCCCCAGCCTGGACTACCTGCCGGTGCGTATCGAGCAAAACGAAAAAGACGGCGACCGCTTCAGCGCCACCCTCCGCGCCGTGGAGGGGCTGCCGGTAAAATAACAACCAATCATATCCCGCACCCCTCGATGGTGCGGATAACCCAATCGGCGGGCTACGACTCGCACCTACCCCGCCCTATGCGTGCTTGTGGATAACCCCTTTAATGTATATTTTTAAGATTTTGCCTGATGGACAACTCGTTGAGGAAATGGAATTTCAATTCCTTCTTTGTCAAAAGCGACCTTCAACCTCTTGCGCAGTTCACCAGCAACGTCCCATTGTTTGACCGGTTTTGTTTCGCCAAGGATCTTAATGATAATCGCCGAATCGCCAAAATCATCAACACGCAAAAATTGCGGGGGTTTAAAAATAAATTCTTTCCAGTCAGGATCTTCGGCAAGTTCGTTGCCGACTTTATTTACTACCGAAATAACATGTTCAAGATTAGAGTTATAAGAAATGCCTATATTGATATTTACTCTCGCAAAATGTTTGGTAAGATTGGAAACTTTTTTGATTTCCCCGTGAGGAACATGATGCACAACGCCATCTAAATCCCGCAAGGTCGTCATCCGCAAAGAAATATCTTCTACCAACCCGCAGGTGCCGTCAAAACACACAACATCGTTAACGCGGTACTGGTTCTCCATTATGATAAAAAGTCCACTAATAAGATCACGGATAAGGTATTGCCCGCCAAAACCGAATGCAAGCCCCGCAATACCTGCCGCTGCCAAAAGCGGCCCTATGGCAAAGCCTGCCTCTTGCAGGATTATGAGTCCTGCCAAAATCCAGACAACTATCCCAATGCCACCTGTGAAAATTCGAATTAAAGTGTCCTCCCTTTTCTTTTCCGCTTCTTTGGTGAGGAAGTGGTCTGATACAACGATTTTTCGCACAATCTTTTCTATAAAAACCCCGCCAAACTTGCGGATGACCCAGGCCGCAATAAAAATAACAAGGATTTTAACTCCGTGGTCCGAAAGCCACGGAATTATATTGGTTGTGATTTTTTGAATAAAATCTTTCATATTTTATGCGTAGATTATTTTAGCAAGCTCCCCTATAAAATAATCCCCCTGTTTTCTGTCTTCCGAGGTGCGGGATTCATGCTGTCAAATCCTGCTCATGCCGAGTGCTGATCCAGTCAGCAAGGAGCTGGAAAATCTAAGGAGTCAAAACTCTTTTAGCGCACGAACAGCACGACGGGGTCAGGTCTTGCATTAACACATCTCATACGGGGGCTTTTAACGAACAATCAATACGTGACTTTAGCATAAATGCCATTAGGCGGACACACGGACAGAGCGCGTCTGGCCTTGCCACATCAGTTTTTGTTTGTCTCTTCATGTTGTTCATGTTGCCTCACCGCCCGGCTCACCGTCGAGTAATGCACCCCGAAGTGCCGCGCAATCGCCGCCATCGAGTGTTGGCCGGACAGATAGGCCCGCGCCATGGCCTCATGGCGCGGGTAACACTGTTGGAACTTTGCCAGGGGTTGGGTGATGGCGCGCCGCTGGGCGCGGGGGATTTCGTCCAGGGAAGGCTGTTGCTTGATCTTCGTTTGCATCTTGCGCACGAAGGCGTCCGATCCCAGATAGATTTGCCCTTGTAATTGGGTCCATACGCTCGGCAGGCGGGCACCTTCATGGACAAAGCGGATATATTTGGCAATGGCGCTGGAGCGTCGCGGTCCGAACTGGGCCAGTATCCAATCAGTCTGTAGCCAAGCAGGGCTGCCTGCCTGCCCGCAGGTGGACCGATAGCTGCTCCAGGGCCAGGCCTCCAGGCGCTTCACCCTGTTGGCCCGCAGAGGATTCAATATGACATAGCGCGCCAGTTCCAGCAAATAGCTGTCGCGTTCGACCAGTATGGCCTTGTAGCGCCCCTGGAAGACATGCCCGACCCGCCCATGGCGGCGGTTGAAGCGCTGGGTGTACACGCCATTGAGTTGGCGCATGCCTTGGGTCAGATTCGCTTCCGGGGTTTCGATCAGGAGGTGGTCGTGGTTGGTCATCTGGCACCAGGCATGGCATACCCAGTTAAAGCGCTGGCAGACCTGACCGAATACATCCAGCCAAGTTATCCGGTCGGCGTCGGACAAGTAGATATCCTCCTGTCCATCGCCGCGCGAGGTGACGTGGTATAGGCCACCGGACAGCTCCAGCCTTAAGGGTCGTGCCATGCCAGGAAGGATAGCGGAGAAGATGCGTTAGTGCAAGACCTGACCCCATTGTTTCCCGGCGCATTACGGCTCATGCCTAATGCGCCCTACGCTTGCTGCATTGTTTCTGTGTGACCCCATTGCTTCCCATTGCTTCCCCCTCTACCGAAAACCAGCCACCCGTTTCTCGTCTCGGTTTGACAGTGAACAATGTTATGAGAAACTACAGTTAATCGACTCGACATTTAGCGCGTATACTATACCAACTGCTAGATCGCTCATGCCTTCCTACACCATCTTCTTTTACTTCCACTCCTTTAGGGCAATAGCCTAATTTGCTAAGCTCCCTTTCTGCCAAGACTTTGGCTGTATCTACTGTTAATGTTCCCTCGACACTGAATTTATTCACATCAACATAGATTAGAAAAGATTTATAGTCCTTATCAGGAAGGATACTTATTCCCTTTTTAGCCTCCGGGTTTAAACTACACGAAACTAAAGAAATTGTAATCGGTAGTAAAATGGTAGATAGCTTCATAGCTTACCTGCCAATTGTCGCATTTAAATATGGATTCAAATTCGTGCTCATCGCTACAGCGGTATATGCACCGGCAATAGGCATTCCAGGGAAGCTCCACAAGGTATCAAAAGCCGTATCAAATGCTTGGCCACGACTTATATAGCGCCCAGTTTCAGAATTGTAATTCCAACTATTAAATGCATCATGCACTTTGGAGACTTGGTTAATAAATCTCCCAATAGGCCCATTCTCAGAATACCAATGTTGGCCAGACCCTTCGGGGGCCATGGACAACGCCTGCATCATTCGATTGGCTTGATAAGGTTGTACTCCTGGGGCCATCTCAGGCACCCTTGTGCCATCAGTTAATAACTCACCCCAAGAATTGTATACCGACTTATCTTTTCCATCTAGCTGGGCAACTGATTTCAGTTTCAAATTATCTGTATATTCTCTCGCATATTCCCATCCAACCCTCGCCGAGGACGTAATAAAATTCATTTTAAACCCATCCATAAATCTCCCGCCGTTTAATTCTGAAGATATGCCGCCCGCAATGGAGTTGGCCGCAACACGCTGCAAATTCCATGTCTCTGCAATGTAAGGATTGGTGTAGGTAAAGAGTCCGCCGCTGATCCCTCCACTGAGGGTGCTTCTGAGATCGCCGCCTGAAATCGCTCCCGCCGTGGCCCCGCCGGCCGCACCGCCTATAATGCCGCCCGTACTCGTCACTCCAAAGGGGGTTCTGACAAGTAACAGGCCGTTGGCTTGATTATAGGCTCCTGCTACCAGTCCGCCTACATGATAGCCCGCCGCCACCGCCACTACCGTGCGCACTACCTCGTTTTTGAGGAGTTTCTTGACGGCTTTGAAGGCTTTCTTTAGGAAATAACCGCTAGGGTCAGTATAGCTGAGCGGGTTGTTGAGGACATAGCTGTAGCGGTTATAGCTCTGGAGGTTCCCCGGGTGCTGGATGTGGGAATCGGCGCTGAGGAAGCGGCCCAAGAGGGGGTCGTAGACGCGCCCGTTCATGTGGATGAGACCCACGGGATCGAGGTGTTCGTGGTTAGTAAAG
>QZKM01000003.1 GCA_003599485.1 Gammaproteobacteria bacterium | reverse complement strand
GGCGGCGGTTACGTCACGGTGCTGGTGCGCGGCGAAACCGGCGCGGTCAACGCAGCGGTGCGCGCGGGCGCCGACGCCTGCGAGCGCGTGGGCGACGGCCTGGCGGCCGCGCACATCATCGCCCGTCCGCACACAGAAGTTGAGCAGATACTGCCGGTCAGGCCGGACAGCGGTGGCGGCGGCCGCGATGGCGACATCACCAAAACCAAGAGCTGACACAGATGAGCGGTGTGTGCCGCGAACACCAGGCGCCGGCGTTGCGGAACGGAATGGCTGCTGACGGGGCGCAAGGCGCATGAGCGCTCACCCGCGCATTATCGGCTATCTGCAACGCGCGGTAAACCACGAGTTGCTGGCCGTGCAGCAGTGCATCCTGCAGGCCGCGACGGCCTCCAGCCTGGGGCTGATGGCGCTCGCCGACCGGTTGCGCTCGGATGCGCACGATGAACTGGGTCACGCGGAAGCCTTTGCTTCGCGGCTATTACACTGCGGGGCCGGGGTGCACGCAAGCCAGTCGCGCGCTCCGTGTGTGGGACGCACCCGCCTGGAGATTCTGCACTTCGGGCTTGCCACGGAGGCCGATGCAGTGAGACTCTATAGCGAGGCAGGCGCATTTTGCGCCCGCATCGGAGATGACGCCAACCACGCGCTGTTCAACCGTATATGCGCGGACGAGCGCCATCATCAGCAGGAAATTGAGCGTGCGCTCAAGGCGTATGAGGGCGCACGTTAGCCTGTCGCGCCTGATACAAACGCAGCGGAGACCCGCATGACCACCCTCGTTTATGCAGTAGCCAATCACAAGGGCGGTGTGGGCAAGACCACACTCAGCATGAACCTGGCGGCGGGCCTTGCACGCCGTGGAACGTGCGCGGTCATAGACGCCGACCCGCAGGGCTCGGCCACACTGTGGGCGCGCATTGCACGAGCACCACAGGCCTTCCCAGCGCCGGTGCATGCGGTTACGGATCACCTCGCGTCCTGGCTGAGCGCCGCCCGCCCGCCGCTTGATTACGCCGTCATTGATTGCCCGCCCGCAGTGGACTCGCCCAGCACAGCGCTGGCGCTGCAAAGCGCCGATGTGTTGTTGATCCCGGTGCTGCCGTCGCCGATGGATCTCTGGGCCAGCACCCGCATCGAGGAAATGTTCCAAACGGTGCGTCAACGCAACCCAAGTATCCGCGCCTATCTGGTGGTCAACCAGGCAGACCCGCGCAACGCCATGGCGCGCGGAATGGAAGCGGCATTGCAGGAACTCGCCGTGCCCGCGTTGCACAACAAAATGGCGCGGCGCGCGAGCTACCGCAGCGCAGCGCTCGAAGGCGTAAGTGTGTATGATCTCGGCACACGCGGCCGGTTGGCCGCGTGTGAAATTGAGGCCATTATCGAGGAGTTGTCCAGGTTATGAGCAAAAAAGATTACGGCACAAAACTGGCCGAGAGCCTGCGCCAAGCCAGGCAACTGGGTACGCAACCGGCGCCCTCCTCTGCATCGGCCGGCGATATGGCGTTCCCGTCAACAACAGGGCCTGCGGACGAGGCCAGCTCACGCCCGTCTGCGCGCACCACTGTGCAAAAACCCCCTGCAGCGGTCCGTGGCGCCGCCCGGGTCCCGTCGTCACCGCTCCAGGTCTGGCCAGACTGAAGGAAGCGCTGAATAATTCCATCCTGCGGCGCACAGGGAAGAGCGCCAGCGAAGGGTTCAGCGATAGCGAAGGGTCCTGCCAGTGTCGCGGGAGCGACTAATTCTCAGCGTACGAAAAGCAAAAATGTCGCCATTAAGATTATTTATGGTGTTTTTCTTCATGTATCAAACACTTCCGTGTTTGATACATGGCGATGCCTCCCTGCATCGCGCGGAAGCGCTGAATAAATCAGCGCCTCCTGAACTAGAGCGACTGCTCTGGTGAGATGCACGATGGGCGCTGCCTCCACACCCCAGCCGCTGGTCAATGTCGCCGTCGCCGTCGTGCAGCGTTCCGACGGCTGCGTGTTGCTTGCCGAGCGCCCGCACGGCAAAAGTTCGGGCGGGTTCTGGGAGTTTCCCGGCGGCAAATTCGAAATCACGGAAAACGCCCGGCAGGCACTGGCGCGCGAAGTACGCGAAGAGATCGGCATAGAAATTGACCGCGCCTACCCGTGGATGACGTATGAGCATGCCTATCCCGGCAAGCGCGTACGCCTGCATTTTTACCGCATACTCGCCTGGCACGGCACACCGCACGGGCGCGAGGGCCAGCGCGTCTCATGGGAAGATCCGCAGGCCCTCGGCGTCGGGCCGCTGCTACCCGCCAACGAAAGGGTGCTGCGTGCGCTCAGCCTGCCTGCGCTATACGCGATCACCCATGCCAGAAAATACGGTGTCGCCGCCTTCATGGACAAACTGCGCGCTGCGCTGAAACGCGGCGTGCAGCTCATCCAGGTGCGTGAACCGGAGATGACACCTGAGCAACTTGCGCAGTTCGCCCGCCGGGTGGTTGTAGCCGCGCACGCGCATGGTGCACGCGTGCTGATCAATGGTAGTATGATGATTGCGCAGCGTGCCGGCGCCGACGGCGTGCATTTCCAGTCCCGGCAATTGCAACAACTGACCGCCCCGCCTGCACTCGCGTTCTGGGCCGCCTCCTGCCATAATTCCGCCGAGCTTGCCCGCGCGGCGGAATTGCATGCCAGCTTCGCCGTGCTTTCACCGGTGCTGCCCACCGCGAGTCATCCCGGCGTGCCGGGCATGGGCTGGGAAAAATTCGCGGCGCTCACACACCACTACCCGTTGCCGGTCTATGCGCTGGGCGGCATGCGGGCTGACATGCTGGAAACCGCCATGGATCACGGCGCGCATGGCGTGGCGCTGCTAACAGGCTGTTGGTGAACAACCTGTGTGCGGTACCAGGATGCATCGCCATTTTTCAAGCACGGTTTATGTTCTTGAAAAATGAAGCAAGGCAAAAATCACATTTTTTGCTTTGTGGATTGATAAAGCCCATGGAAGGGCTTTATCAACAACCTGCTAAGCGGAGTCTGGTAGAAGTTCCGGCGGTATTGAGGGATACTTACATATGCAGGCCGGAGCAATACCCATGATGCGAGTGATACGAGGAACCCTGCATGTCATCAGGTACTGATGCAAGCACCGCCCCGGGCTGGGAGGTGCGTGATAAACCCCCGCTCCTGTTTCGCCGTTTCGAGTTTGACGGCTATCCTGCAACGCGCGCCTTTCTTGATGCCCTGGAAAGTTTATCGAAGGAGACGGGCTATTATCCCGATTTGGGCTTTGCCGCCAAACACGTCAACGTGACGGTGCAGGCCCGCGACGGCAACGCGCTTACAGCCGTTGATTATGAGTTTGCCACACGGGTCACGGCGCTGGCCGGCGGGCCATAACCGGGAGCCTGCACTGACGCACCTGACAGGCCCGGATCAACGCGCCAGCCACAGCGATGCTTCCCAGTAGAGCGGTATCCCGACGACCACATTGAACGGAAACGTCACGCCGAGCGCCAGGGTCAGATAAAAGGATGGATTAGCTTCAGGAATCGCAAGGCGCATGGCGGAGGGTACCGCGATATAGGATGCGCTCGCCGCCAGGGTGGCCACCAGCATGGTGCCGCCGGGGCTGAAGCCGAGCAGGTGGTGGCCCGTCACCAAGCCAAACACTGCGCCGATCAGCGGCATGAGAATGCCGAAGCCCACCAGAAACACCCCCATGCGGCGGAACTCGCCAATACGTTTGGCCGCCTCCATACCCATCTCGAGCAGAAACAAGGACAACACGCCCATGAAGATGCCGTCGTAGAACGGCATCATTTTCTGCAGGCCGTCAGGCAAAGCGAATGCCCCCACGGCAATACCGCCAAACAGCAGAATCACGCTGCCATTGGTAAAGGCCTCGTGCACCAGCTTGGCTACTGTCTGGCCGTTGCCGTTGGCATCTGCCGCACCGTCACGCGGGCGTGTCAACTTGGCGAGCAGCAACCCGATAATGATGGCCGGCGACTCCATGATGGCGAGCATGATCACCGGGTAGGTCTCATACGTGATATTTTTTGTTTCCAGGAAGGCCAGCGCCGTCAGAAAGGTACCGGCGCTTACCGAGCCGTAGTGCGCGGCAATCGCAGCGGAATTGAGCGTGTCCATATGCCCCACCCAGCGCAGTATCACGTACGCAATCAGAGGCAGCAGGATACCCAGGGCAAAGGCCGCCGCCACCGCCTCGATCGCTGCGCCCAAATCCGCCTTGGCCAGCTCCATGCCGCCGTGCAGGCCGATGCCCAGCAGCAGATAAATCGCCAGGCCTTTGGCCAGTTCGGGAAACTTCAGATCCGAACGCACCAGGTGCGCCAGCATACCGAGCGCGAAAAACAACACCGCGGGAATCAGCAGGCCGTCCAACATCTCACGCCGCTCCTGACCGCGTGTTCAAGGGACACAGCATCAGTGCTTCACCCACAGCGCGTCAGACACCAGTGACACGCCGCCAAAGCGCTTCAGCACCGGGCGGATCAGTTCCACCAGACCACTCACCTGCTCCGCATCACAGACAATAACCATATAGCTGTTATTGAATTCGCCGCTCACCCCGCCCAGGCTCTCGCCCCGATCGCCTTTGCCGTAAACGCCGGGGATCATGGTGTAGCTGGAGAAACCATGCCGGTCGAGCAAGGCCAGCACCTGCGGCACAGCCACTGACTCCACCACCACCTCAACCTTTTTCACTGCTTTCATGGAATTTACCCTGTGCTTGCCGGTTTGGATGGCCGGCCCATTGCGTCAGCAAGAGCCAACAACTGTGTGATACCCTCTGGCGGCTCCAGCCCATGCTCAGGACGGAAGGCCAGCAGAACATTGTTGTGTATCTCGACATAGAAGCCCGGTTGCGCAAGCAGAAATTCCGCCAGCCTGGCGCCAACCAGCGACAACGCCCGCTCCGGCTCGCGGGCGTAGAGGCGGTAATGCTGCGCCAGCGCCGGCTGAGATGCGAGATCCACCTCCTGATATTCAACCAGGTAACGCTCCAGATAACTGCCTGGCGTAATGGCCAGATTGGGCCACGGCTCGCCCCCGGCAGACTCCCGCCACAGCTTGATGATCGTGTGACGGTGTTCCGAGTAATAGTCTGGAGCGGCCGTGTGGCTGTAGTCGTAGAGCTTGATGGCGAAGCCGCGGTAACTGCCCGTCATCACGTTGCGCTCATGACGGTCGTCACCGCGCCGCAGGTAGACAAAATCATGAATATTGAGTGTATCCACCCGCGCCGGCGAAAACTGGAGGCCATGCTGCTTCGCCACCCGGGCCATCAGTTCCGAACGCGCCGAGCTGCGCGCCTTTGCCCTGACCAGCTTCGCATCGTGCATGCGCGCCGCCAGCGAATGCTCCGTAAAGGCCTGATAATGCTCCATACCCTGAATCTCGAAGACACGTCCGTCATGCACGCTTTCCTCCTGAAAGCGGTGCAGATACTCCATGGCGGCATGATCAATAATACGGCCCGATTCCGTCACTATCAGCGTCACGCCCGCGCTGGCGGGCAATGATGCGAGCAGCCGGTCCAGTGGCAACAGATTGAAGCATACCATGGACCCCAGCGATATCTGGTAATGCGGCCTGCCCGCACGCTCTTCAGTTTTGACGGCGATGACAGGGTTACGGAACATGCTGGCGAAGTTCGACCAAAGCAGCTTCAACGCCTGGCGCACGGTCAATCGGCCCGTCAGCACCACCCGCAATGAGGGTGTGAGCAGATACAACAACAGCAGAATCTCTGCCAGCACGCCTATCAAAATGCCCGCCAGAAGATCGGTCGCCAGGATCGCGACGACGGTGATGACAAAAATCACCATCCGCTCGCGCCCGATATTAAATGTCCGCTTGAACAC
Source organism: Gammaproteobacteria bacterium (assembly GCA_003599485.1). GTDB lineage: Bacteria > Pseudomonadota > Gammaproteobacteria > SURF-13 > SURF-13 > SURF-13. Next base: position 12,466 of record QZKM01000003.1, on the reverse strand, counting down.
GCGAATCTCGCACAAGCGCCAGCCGACGTAAATCAAAATTGCAGCGATAGCCGCCAGCGGCACCCGGCTGATCAAATCCTTGGCCAGGAACAGGAACAGCAACAGGAACACCGCGTTGTAAAAGTTGGCCCACAGGGTGCGTCCGCCGGCGTCAATGTTGGCGCGGCTCTTGATGCCTCCAGGAATGATGGTCAGCCCGCCGAAAATACTGGACAACGAATTGGAAACGCCCATCGCGCGCAGTGTAATATTCGGGTGCGACTTGCGCTGGAAAGGATCAATCTTGTCCACCGCCGCGATAGTGGCGATGGATTCCACCCCGTCAATCAGCGTCAGCGTAATCACCACCAGCAGAATGCTGACCCACAACTCAGGACGGTTGAATACCTCATCGAACGCTGGCAGCGTAATGCCTCCCTCGAGTATATCTTCAGGCATCTGAATCAGGTATCGGACATCCAGTTGCAACGCATACCCCAGCACGATGCCCAGCGCGGTCACAAACAGCGGCGCCGGCACCCGCCGCAGCCAGGGATGGCGTGTCCGGTTAAAATAAAACATCAGGAACAGGCAGACCCCCCCGATGGCAAATATTGCCGGATCAAGCTGAGCCGCCACATCCGGCAACCCGGCGATGGATGTCAGCATGCCCTTGGCCGGCGGGGCGAATACCCCCAACAGTGCTGGAATCTGTTTGATAATGATGATGGCGCCGATGGCGGCAAGCATGGCCTCCACCACGGTCGTTGGCAGAAAAAACGCCGCATAGCGCCCGGTGTTGAACAGGCTCAGCACTATTTGCACTGCTCCTGTCAGGCAGATAGCCACCAGCAGCAAGGGGTAACCAGCGGCCAGATCGCCTCCGCCCAGCAATAACATGCCGGACAACAAAGCCGGCGCAAGGCCGGCTGCCGGCCCGCTGATGGTGACGTAGGCGCCGCCCAGGAACGGGAAGATCAGTCCGGCGATGATGGCGGAAATCACACCGGTGACCGGTGGCGCACCAGAGGCGATAGCGATGCCCAGCGACAGCGGCAGCGACACCAGCGCCACCTGCAGGCCGGCCAGCAGGTCATAGCGCCAGTGTTTTAAACCTTTGATCCCGTTTTGCGGTTTTGTCGCTCCCGGCGTTCTTCCTCCCGCGGCACCAGTAGAACCCTTCGCTAGCGCTGAACCCTTCGCTGTCGCTCTTCCCTGTACGTCGTCCACCGGGGTCGAAATATTTTTCGGCATAGGCGGGATAATGCCTAGCCTGTACAATAAATAAAATTAAAGTTTTGTGATGACTGTGATAGACTATTATCTATGGATTATCAGGAGCACCCATGCGCCACGCCACCTTACGCCAACTAAAGGTGTTTGAAGCCATCGCGCGTCACTTGAGCTTTACGCGCGCCGCCGAAGAGCTTCATCTCACCCAGCCCACCGTTTCCATGCAAATCAAGCAGCTCACCGGCACGGTGGGCATGCCGCTGTTCGAGCAGATCGGCAAACGCATCCACCTCACCGGCGCCGGCGAGGCGCTCCACGCCACCTGCCGTGAGATATTCGATAGTATCGAGCGCTTCGAGATGGATGTCGCAAACCGTAAAGGTTTGAAAAAAGGACATCTCAAACTCGCAGTAATCACTACCGCGAAATATTTCATACCGCGCGCGCTGGGGCCGTTTTGCCAGCGCTATCCGGGGATCGAGGTGTCACTCAAGGTAACCAATCGCGAGCGCGTGCTGGAGCGGCTGGCCGACAATCTGGATGACTTGTACATTCTGGGTCAGCCGCCGGACAACCTGGATGTGGTTTACAAGCCATTTTTGGAAAACCCGCTGGTGGTCATCGCGCGTCATGATCATCCGCTCGCCGGCAAACGCCACGTTACTCTGGAACGCGTCGCCGGGGAACCCTTTCTGATGCGTGAATCAGGCTCCGGCACACGCATGGCCACACAGCGCCTGTTTGACAAAAACCGCCTAAAAATCAACATCCGCATGGAGCTCGGCAGTAACGAGGCGATCAAACAGGCCATCGTGGGCGGCTTGGGGATATCGGTATTGTCGCGTCACAGCCTCGCACTGGAGGGAGAAAGCGGCCCGCTGGCGGTATTGAACGTACAGGGCTTCCCCATAGAACGCCATTGGTATGCGGTATATCCAGCCGGCAAACAGTTGTCGGTGGTGGCGCGCGCGTTTTACGATTATCTGCTCAGCGAGGGCAGGCGCGTCGCCGAAGCCGGTTGGGCTGCTATACCTGAGAGTTTGTCAAGAAAGCCCCTCCATGGGCTTTCTCGTCCTGACAAAGCAAAAAATGCCGCCCTATGAACCTGTCAGGGTGCTTTGCTCCTTGGCTTCTCCATGCAGACTAGGTATAGTGTCACGGATTAACCCTTGAGGGAGAGACTCCGCATCCGAACTTAACGGACTGCGGGGCGCCGAAGGCGCAACCCGCCCGGAATCGCTCAGGCAAAAGGACCGCAGGGGTAACGTCAAATTCTGAAGAGTTCATCCGTTATTATGGATGACACCGACGGGGCTCAAGCTCTCAGGTCACAAGACAGAAGGGCGATCACAGTACCGGCGCCGCCGGTGCGGTGATCGCCCTTTTTCATTTGAACGAGACCATCATGGGACATCAAACACCGCTCTATAAGGAGCATCTCGCCGCCGACGCGAAGATGGTGGACTTCGCCGGATGGGACATGCCGATACACTACGGCTCGCAACTGGAGGAACATCACCAGGTGCGCCGCGCCGCGGGCATGTTCGACGTGTCGCACATGACCATCGTGGATTTGCGCGGCGCGGATACGCGCGCGTTTCTGAAATACCTGATCGCCAACAACGTTGACAAGCTTAAAGCCCGGCAGGCGCTCTACACCTGCATGTTGAACGAGCGGGGCGGGGTGATAGACGACCTGATCGTCTATTTCATGCAGGAAGACTGGTTCCGCATCGTGGTGAACGCCGCCACGCGCGCGAAAGATCTGGCCTGGATCAAGCAGCAGGCGGGCGCATACCAGGTCACCGTCACCGAGCGCCCGGAGCTGGCCATGATTGCGGTGCAGGGGCCGCAGGCGCGCGAGCGTGTGTATGAGGTCCTGGATGCGAAATTGCGCGAGCAGGCCGCTCAACTCAAGCCGTTTTACGCGGCCTATGATGCCGAGGGTGAAGGCGAGGTGTTCATCGGCCGCACCGGCTACACCGGCGAGGACGGTTTCGAGTTGCTGCTGCCGGGCCGCAACGCGGTACGGCTGTGGCGCGCGCTGCTTGAGAAAGGCGTAAAGCCAACGGGCCTTGGCGCGCGCGACACGCTGCGGCTGGAAGCGGGCATGAATTTGTATGGCGCCGACATGGATGAGACGATTACACCTCTGGAGTGCGCTCTGGAATGGACCGTGGCGTGGGAACCCGCGGCGCGTAACTTCATCGGCCGCGCGGCGCTGGAAAAACAAAAGGCGCAAGGCGTCGCGCGCAAACTCGTGGGCTTGGTGCTGAACGAAAAAGGCGTGCTGCGCAATCACCTTAAAGTAGTGGTGGACGGCGTGGGCGAGGGCGAGATCACCAGCGGCGGTTTTTCGCCCACCTTGAACAAGGCCATTGCATTGGCGCGCGTGCCCGCCGCTGCCGGCGCCCGGTGTGCGGTGGAAATACGCGGCAAACTGGTTCCCGCCACGGTAGTGAAGCCGCCTTTTGTACGTAACGGCAAATCTTTGGTCTGAAGTTTTCAGAGGAAATCCCATGAGCAACATACCCAAACATCTTAAATACACCAAAAGCCACGAATGGGTGGAGACGCAGAAAGACGGCACGGTGAAAGTCGGCATCACCGACCACGCGCAGGACTTGCTGGGCGACGTGGTGTACGTGGAGCTGCCCAGGCCCGGAAGACTCACCAAGACGGGCGAGGCGTGCGCGGTGGTGGAATCGGTGAAGGCGGCATCGGACATTTACAGCCCCATCGCGGGTGAAGTGGTTGAAGCCAATGGCGCGCTCTCCGATCAGCCGGAACTGGTCAACAAGGATGCTTATGGAAGCGCCTGGATGCTGCGCCTCAAGCCCGCCAATCCGGCGGAATTGGACAGCCTGCTGGACGCCAGAGGATACGAGTCCTTTATCGCCTCCGAGGCGCATTAGAGCATCATGCCGTTCATTCCGCACACCGAAGAAGATGTCCGGCAGATGCTCGACGCCATCGGCGTAAACAGCATCGCCGGTCTGTTCGACGAGATCCCGCCCGGCCTGCGCGGCGGAAAATTAAGCCGGGTCCCGGCGCAGCTTTCCGAGATGGAAATCGCGCGCCTGATGAGCGAACGCGCGGCGCAGGACGGCAACCCGCTGTGCTTCATCGGCGCGGGCGCGTATGAACATCACGTCCCGGCGGCGGTGTGGGAAATCACCACGCGCGGCGAATTTTACTCGGCCTACACACCCTACCAGGCCGAGGCGAGCCAGGGCACGCTGCAATTGCTGTATGAATTCCAGACCATGATGGCCTCGCTCACCGGCATGGACGTGTCCAACGCCTCGCTGTATGACGGGGCCTCGGCGCTGGCCGAGGCGGTGCTGATGGCGGTGCGCGCGCACGGCAAATCGAGGCGCATCCTGATGCCCGCGACCGTGCATCCGGTTTACCGCCAGGTCGTGCACAGCATCGTCAGAAATCAACGCATCGAACTGATCGAGCTGCCTTACTGCGCAGACGGAGGGCACACCGTGCCGGACTCGCTTAAGCAATTCAACGCGAGCGATTTTGCGGCGCTTGTCATTCCGCAGCCGAATTTCTTCGGCGTGCTGGAGGAAGTGGACGCGCTTACCGATTGGGCGCATGAAAATGGGTTGCTGGTCATCGCCGTGGTCAATCCCGTGTCGCTGGCCTTGCTGAAACCGCCCGGCGAATGGGGCGAACACGGCGCGGACATCGCGTGCGGCGAGGGCCAGCCGCTGGGCGCGCCGCTTTCCTCCGGCGGGCCGTATTTCGGTTTCATGTGCTGCAAAAAACAATGGGCGCGGCAGATGCCGGGGCGTATCGCCGGGCGCACCGTGGACCTGGACGGCAAACCGGGCTTCACGCTGACACTGCAGGCGCGCGAGCAGCACATCCGCCGCTCCAGGGCGACGTCCAACATCTGCACCAATCAGGGCCTGCTGGTCACCGCCGCCGCCATCCACATGGCGCTGCTGGGGCCGGAGGGTCTGGAACGCGCCGCCGCCGCGTGTCACGCCAATACCGCGCGCCTCACGGAGAAATTGTGCGCCCTGCCCGGCGTGAGCAAGATTTTCGGCCGTCCGGTATTTCATGAAATGGTCGTGCGGCTAAACAAACCGGTAAAACCGGTGCTGGCCGAACTGGCGCGGCATAACATTCTCGGCGGTTTTGATTTGAGCGGACACTATCCTGAACTTGGCGACGCCTTGCTGGTGTGCGCCACGGAAACGAAAACCGCCGCCGATCTGGACGTCTATACACAACAGTTACGACGTATACTGTCAACTTAAACTCTGTATTCACAGGAGGCAACCCATGGCAACCATCACCCTCAAAGGCACCCCCATCCACACCAGCGGCGAATTGCCCAAGGTGGGCGCCAAGGCGCCCAATTTCCGGCTCGCCGGCGTGAATCTCAATGATGTCACGCTGGCCGACTACCGCGGCAAGAAAAAGCTTCTCAACATCGTGCCCAGCCTCGACACGCCGGTGTGCGCGGCGAGCACAAAAAAATTCAATGAACACGCCAAGGGCCGGGACGACGTGGTGATGCTGATGATCTCGGCCGATCTGCCGTTCGCCATGAACCGTTTTTGCACTTCGGAGAGCACCAAAAACGTGGTGACGCTCTCCATGATGCGCGACCGGCACTTCGCCAAGGATTACGGCGTGCTGATCGAGGACGGCCCGCTGGCCGGCATCACCGCGCGCGCCGTGGTGGTGATAGACGAAAACGACAAGGTAACCTACACCCAACTGGTGCCGGAGATTTCGCAGGAGCCGGATTACGACAAGGCGATGGCGGCGTTGAAATAAAGACATTGATTCATCTTTCCTGACATCATGCTGATTTTCGAACACTCAAAACCCGGCCGCCGCAATCCCTCGCAGGCGCCGCTCGATAAGGCGGAGATAAGAGACATCCCGGATGCATTGCGGCGCAAAAAACGCCCGCTGCTGCCGGAGGTGTCCGAGATGCAGGCGGTGCGCCATTACACGCGGCTGTCGCAGAAAAATTTCTCGATAGACACGCATTTCTATCCGCTCGGCTCGTGCACCATGAAGTACAATCCGCGCGCGTGCAACAAGCTCGCCCTGCTGCCGGGTTTCGTGAACCGGCACCCCCTGGCTCCGGAAAATTTCAGCCAGGGCTTTCTGGCCTGCATGTACGAGCTGCAGGAAATCCTCAAGGACGTCACCGGCATGAAGGCGGTATCGCTCACGCCCATGGCGGGCGCGCAGGGCGAGCTGGCGGGCGTGGTCATGATCCGCGCTTATCACGACGCGCGCGGCGACACGGCGCGCACCGAAATCCTGGCGCCTGACGCCGCGCACGGCACCAATCCCGCCACCGCCGCCATGTGCGGCTATACGGTGCGCGAAATCCCCACCGGCGCGGATGGCGACATTGACATAGAGCAACTACGCGCGGCGGTGGGGCCGCACACCGCGGGGCTCATGCTCACCAACCCTTCCACGCTAGGCGTATTCGAGCGCGACATCCAGCGGGTGCAAAAGATCGTGCATGACGCGGGCGGCTTGTTGTATTACGACGGCGCCAATCTCAACGCGATACTCGGCAAGGTGAAACCGGGCGACATGGGCTTTGACGTAATTCACATGAATCTGCACAAAACCTTCTCCACCCCGCACGGCGGCGGCGGCCCCGGCGCTGGCCCGGTGGGCGTGAATGACCGCCTGGCGCCGTTTCTGCCCGTACCCATGGCTGGCAAAAGCGAGGGCGGCGGCTACCGCTGGCTCACTGAAAAGGACTGCCCGCACAGCATCGGGCGCTTGTCGGCGCACATGGGCAACGCGGGCGTGCTGCTGCGCGCTTACGTCTACGCACGCTTGCTGGGCCGTGAAGGCATGCCGCGCGTGGCCGAGTTCGCCACGCTGAATGCGAATTATCTGATGGCGCAGCTGATACAGGCAGGATTTCAGGCGGCTTACCCGAAACGCCGCGCGACGCATGAATTCATTCTCACCTTGAAGAAGCTCAAGGATGAAACAGGCGTGACGGCCATGGACGTGGCGAAACGCTTGCTCGATTACGGCTATCACGCGCCGACCACGTATTTTCCGCTGCTGGTGCCGGAGTGTTTGCTGATCGAACCCACCGAAACGGAAAGCAGGGAAACGCTGGATGGATTTATTGACGCGATGCGCAAAATTCTCGCCGAGGCGTACGCCTCGCCCGATCGGATGAAGGGCGCACCCTATACCACGCCGGTGCGGCGCCTGGACGACGTGAAGGCCGCGCGCGAACTCGATCTTACCTTCGTACAGGGAAGAGCGACAGCGAAGGGTTCAGCGACAGCGAAGGGTTCTACTAGTGTCGCGGGAGCGACGAGGACATGACCGGTGCGGCGGCGGTGAGGTGCGCAATAAACTGCTGGGTACACGCCTCCCAGGTATAGTGGAGCGCCCCGGCGCGGGCCCGCTCCGGGCTGAGTGACAGCGCCCTCATGGCCGCCTGCCGCAGGTCCTCATCCAGACAGCCGGTTTCTCCGTTGATGATAATGTCGCCCGGCCCGCGCACCGGATAGGCCGCCACCGGCACACCGCACGCAAGCGCTTCGATCACCACCAGGCCGAAGGTATCGGTGCGGCTGGGGAATACGAACACGTCGGCGCATGCGAGATGGCTCGCCAACTCTTCGCCAGTTTTGAAACCGGCGAACTTCACTCCGGGATAGCGCTGCTTCATCTTTTCCATATCCGGGCCGTCGCCTATCACATATTTTGTCCCCGGCAAATCCAGTTTTAAAAAGGCCTCGATATTTTTCTCCACCGCCACTCGGCCCAAATAGGCAAAAACCGGCCGCGGATGGGCAATCAAGTTTTTTTCGCGCGGGCGAAACAGTTCGGTGTCCACGCCGCGCGACCAGATCACCAGGTTGTTAAAACCCTTGGCCTGCAATTCTTCCTTGAGCGCCTCGGTCGCCACCATCGTGTAGCGCGCCGCGCCGTGAAACCAGCGCTGCAAGGCATACGTCAGCATGAGCGGCACACGGAAGCGCAGGTTTACATATTCCGGAAAACGGGTATGAAACGAGGTGGTGAAAGGGAAGTTTCTCTTTATGCACCAGGCTCGCGCTGCCAGGCCCAGCGGGCCCTCGGTGGCGATGTGCACCGCGTCGGGTTGAAACGCCTCAATCAGTTCGCGCACTTTCTTGCGCGGATTGAGAGCAAGTTGAATCTCAGGATAGGTAGGGCAGGGGATGGTTCGGAACTGATCGGGGGTGACGGTCCTGATTTGGTGGCCCAGCCTTTCCAATTCCTGTATGGTTTTGGAAAGCGAGGTCACCACGCCGTTAATTTGCGGAAACCAGGCGTCGCTGACTATGACAATTTTCATATTCCTCCTCTCTTTCTTTAAGCAGAACCACACTCTCATCCGCCCAGTGAATGACTTCCAGCCTGCCGTCGCCGTTTTCCACCAGCGCGGTACAGCTCTCCACCCAATCGCCGTCGTTGCAATACAACACACCGTCCCGGTCTTCAATGGTGGCCTTGTGGATATGGCCGCACACCACGCCCTGCACCTTGCGTTTCTTTGCTTCATGCACCAGGGCCTGCTCGAAGTTGCTGATGAAGTTCACGGCGTTCTTCACTTTATGTTTTAGATAGGCGGCGAGTGACCAGTAGGGAAAGCCGGACTTTCTTCTGAAGTAATTGACCACACGATTGGCGAACAGCAGGAACTCATACGCCCCGCTGCCCAGCACGGCCAGCCACTTGCTGTGTTTTACGATAGTGTCGAACTCGTCGCCGTGAATCACCAGCAGTCTGCGCCCGTCCGCGGTTTTGTGAACGGCGTCCGTGCATACCTTGATGCGCGCGAATGTCTGGCCCACGTAACTGCGGAACAGTTCGTCATGGTTGCCAGGCACGTAAATCACCTTGGTGCCGTTGGCCGCCTTGCGCAGGATGGTTTGCACCACTTCGTTGTGCAGCGGTGGCCAGTACCAGAAGGTTTTCAGGCTCCAGAAATCAATGATGTCCCCGATCAGATACAAATAGTGTGATTCGGTCTGCTTCAGAAAATCCAGCAGGAATTCCGCCTTGCAGGCGCGGATACCGAGATGCACGTCCGAGATCCAGATAGCGCGATACTTTAAAGCCGCCATGAAGTTCCTCGCCTTAGTATTTGATTGCGCGGAACTATGCACGAGCTTTGTTACAGCTTGTTTAAGGCGGATGTCACATCTCTGTCATATATCGCCCAAGGTTGAGGTGAAGGAAACATGAACGCTTGAATCAGGCAACGCTTGCTGTTATGGTGCGCGCGGGCTTCATTGATACGGCTATCCACCATGACATCCGGACTCCTGAAAGAAATTCGACGCCTGATACGCGCCAGCGGATATTCCATCGCAGGGCTCAAGGCGGCATTCCACAATGAAGCGGCGTTCCGCCTGGAGACGGGATTCTTCGTGATACTGGCGCCGCTCGGTTTGTGGCTGGGGGATAATGCGCTGGAGCGCGCGCTGCTCGCGGGCAGCCTGTTTCTGGTGCTGATCGTCGAGGTCGTCAATTCCAGCATCGAGGCGGCCATAGACCGCATCGGCACCGAACATCACGCCTTGTCGGGACGCGCCAAGGACATGGGTTCGGCGGCGGTGTTTCTGGCGCTGGTCAATGCGGTACTGATTTGGGGTATGATGGTCGCGGAAAAAATTCAATAAGGATGGTCCATGTCAGTGCTCATCTGCGGTTCGTTCGCTTACGACACCATCATGGTGTTTCATGACCGGTTTAAACATCACATCCTGCCGGAGCAGGTACACATCTTAAGCGTTTCATTCCTAGTGCCGGATTTGCGCCGCGAATTCGGCGGCTGCGCGGGCAACATCGCTTACAATCTGCAACTGCTCGGCGGAGCAGCACTGCCGATGGGTACGGTGGGGATAGATTTCCCGCCTTACCAGGAGTGGTTGCAGCGCTGGCACATCAACTGCCGCCATATCACCACCATCGCCCACGCCTATACCGCGCAGGCCTTCATCACCACCGATCTGGACGACAACCAGATCACGGCGTTTCATCCCGGAGCAATGAACTTCGCGCATCACAACAAGGTGACGGACGCCGGCGGCGTCAAGCTCGGCATCATCGCCCCCGACGGGCGCGAAGGCATGATCGAGCATGCCGCGCAGTTTGCCGAGAGCGGCATACCTTTCATGTTCGACCCCGGCCAGGGCATGCCCATGTTCAACGGCGATGAGCTGATGACCTTCATGGAACAGGCTTCCTGGGCGGCCTTTAACGATTATGAACTGCACCTCATGCAGCAGCGTACCGGGAAATCCGCGCAGGAACTGGCCCAAACCGTCGAGGCGCTGGTTGTCACGCATGGCGCGCAGGGCTCGACGGTTTATACCAGGGGGAAGCAGATCAAGGTTCCCGCCGCACGCCCCGCCGCGCTCACCGACCCCACCGGCTGCGGCGACGCCTACCGCGCCGGGCTGTTATACGGGCTGGACCAAGGCCACGACTGGGAAACCACCGCCCGCATCGCCTCGCTTATGGGCGCGATCAAGATTGAAAAACACGGCACGCAAAACCACCGCTTCACGCAGGAGGAGTTCGCCGCGCGTTTCAAGGAAAGTTTTGGTTATACGCTGTAATCCATCTGCATGCGCTACGCCTGCTTTAAGGAACCTCTGATTAAGTCAGAGGTTCCTGCGGTGCAGGGAGGCACCGCCATGTTACAACCACGCAAGTGGTTGTAACATGAAGAAAAGCACCATAAGAAATCTTATGGTCACATTTTTGCTTTTCGTGCTCTGATAAGTCCTGGATGGACTTATTCAGAGCTTCCTTAAGATCCGCTCGAATACGCTGAGCTCCATGACCGGCGCGGAGCAGGACAGACCTTCGCACACATAGGCGACCACGGCGCCCCTGGGCTTGCGCTCGGCCAGCATGCCGGGAAGACCGCCCGCATCGCCGGGTATCGCTACGATCATGCGGCGCGGGGCGTAGCTTCCATCGGCAAGCCGCCGCCAGTGTTGCATCTCGTTTTCTTCACCGCGCAGAATAATGGTCTGCGGCGGAGCCAGGTGTTCTTCCAGCGCGTTGAGCAAGGTGTCATGGGCGTAGGGTGTTTGTTGCAGGCTGGGCCAGGCGGCCTTGAGCGTGCGCTCCGCGGCATCCAGATAACGCGTTTCGCCCAGCAGGTGGCCGAGGCGCGTGAGGGCAAAGGCCGCGACGCCGTTGCCTGAAGGGGTGGCGTCGTCGGCCAGCGGTTTGGGGCGCTGGATGAGTTTTTCATGATCGTCGGCGGTGAAGAAGAATCCGCCGTATTGTTTATCTTCAAAATGCGCGAGCATGACCTCGGCGATTTCGATGGCAAATTCGAGATCACCGGCGCGCCAGCGCGTCTGCAGCAACTCCAGTAACGCATCAAGCAGGAACGCGTGGTCATCAAGATAGGCGGGCAGGCTTGCCTTTCCATCCTTACAGGTGACAAGCAGCCGTCCATTTACCCATAGTTTCTCGTGGATAAAGTCGAGCGCGCGCGTAGCGCAGGCCAGCCACTCCGGATGATCCAGAATGCGCGCCGTCACGGCCAGGCCCTTGATCATGAGTGCGTTCCAGGCAGTGAGGATTTTACCGTCGCGCACCGGCCGCACGCGCGCCTCGCGCGCCTGGAAAAGCTTTGCGCGCGCGCGTTGCAGAATGTCCGCCGCGCCCTGTACGGACAAATTTAAATCGCGCGCAATGGTTTTTATGTCTTCATGCGCGTATAAATGCCATGCACCCTCGAAATTCTCCGGCCTGCTCAGGCCGTAGCGGCGCGCGGCGACGGCGTACTCCTCATCACTCAGCAACGCGCGCGCCTGCCCCCGCGTCCACACGTAAAACCTGCCTTCGTGGCCTTCCGAGTCGGCGTCAAGCGCGGAATAGAATCCTCCCTCCGGCGCCTGCATCTCGCGCATCACCCATTGCACGGTTTCGGCGGCGATGCGTTCATACAGGAGTTCATGGGTGATGAGCCAGGCTTGCGCGTACAGGGGCAATAGCAGCGCGCTGTCATACAGCATTTTTTCAAAATGCGGAATCTCCCAGCGCGCATCCACCGAGTAGCGGTAGAACCCGCCGCCAAGCTGGTCGTAGATGCCTCCGTGCGCCATGGCCTCAAGCGTGTGCAGCGCCATGGTCGCTCCCGGCATCCTGCCCCCCGCGACACTAATACTTCCATGTATGTCGTCGAGCGCGTTTTTATCCCGATGCGCGGCATAGTAACGCAATAAAAATA
>QZKM01000030.1 GCA_003599485.1 Gammaproteobacteria bacterium | reverse complement strand
TGAACTTCGAGGCGCTGAAAAACAATCTGCAAAATCACGTGTCCACGTTGGAGATCACGCTGGTCAGCCAGCGCTCGGAGCAGAAGCCGGAACGCGCCGATTACCTGGCCAACGCCCGTCAAGAGGGCGGCGGCAATACCGACGCCGATGCGCCGCCGCAACTGCCGCCGCCCGCCGCCATGGAACAGGCGCCGCCGCCCGCGGCGGCGGAACAGATAAAATCCACGCAGCCGGTGTTGAGCGCCAATGCCGCCTCCGCGCGCCAGGCCGCCCCGTCGGCCAAAACTCAGTCCAGGACGGATCCCTCTCCGGCTGAGCCTGCCGCTAATACGCAAGCGGACGCCAGTCCCACCGCGCAGGAATTGGTGGCGCAGAGCATGCGGATCGCCAGCCTGAGCGCCGAACTCGACAATGCGCATACCGCCTACGCGCAGCGCCCGCGCCGGAAATTCATTTCCGCCAGAACCCGGGAATACAAATATGCCGCCTACATGGAGGCGTGGCGCGCCAAGGTGGAGCGCATCGGCAATCTCAATTACCCAGAGGAGGCCAAGCGCAACAATCTCTCCGGCAATCTGGTGCTGGACGTGGCGCTCAACCCCGACGGCAAGGTACGCAGCGTCGAGCTGCGCCGCTCCTCCGGCCACAAGGCGCTGGACGACGCCGCGGTGCGCATCGTGCAGCTCGCCGCTCCCTACGCCCCCTTCCCCGGGGAGATACTGGCCGAGACTGATATTCTGCACATCACGCGCACCTGGCAGTTTTTGCACGACAATCAGTTGGCCACACAATAGGCTTGTTCGCACGCGTCCCCGGCTTGTGCTACAGGCCGTTCTGACCGATAATAGCAACATACATGATCGCATCAGGGTCCCTGAGGAATCACTTCCTGATCGCCATGCCCACCCTGGCGGACCCCAATTTTTTTCACGGCGTCGTTTATCTTTGTCAGCATGATGACGAAGGCGCGCTCGGCATCGTTATCAACCGTCCGCTCAACCTGAGCTTCGGCTATCTGCTCGAACAGCTCTCGATCCCTCCTGCCAGCGCGGACATCGCCGCGCGTCCGGTTTATCTCGGCGGCCCGGTGCAAAGCGGCGCGCTGTTTGTGCTGCATCAGCCGCCGTTGCAGTGGGAAAGCAGTCTCCCGGTAAACGACGAGATCAGCCTCACCACCTCGCCCGACATTCTCAGCGCCCTGGCGCAAAATACCTTTCCCGGCGCGGCGCTCACCGCACTCGGCTACGCGGGCTGGTCGCCGGGGCAGCTGGAACAGGAACTGCTGGACAACGCCTGGCTCAGTGTGCAGGCCGATACGCATATCCTGTTTCACGCCCCCGCCGAACAGCGCTGGAGCCTGGCGGCGGCCTCGCTCGGGGTGGATGTCACGCATCTGTCCGGCGATGTGGGGCATGCATGAGCGCCGCCCGGTCATTGAATGAGCAGACTGCAAAAAAACAGCCTGCCGTCCTGCTCGGCTTTGATTATGGAACGCGGCGCATCGGCGTGGCGGTGGGGCAACAACTCACCCGCAGCGCCACGCCGCTCGTTACCCTGACCGCGCGCGACGGCAAGCCAGACTGGGAGACCATCACACGCCTTGTTCAGGAGTGGCGTCCGGACGCACTGGTGGTGGGAGCGCCGCTGACCGATGACGAAGAACATCCGGTCGCGCGCGCGGCGCGGCGCTTCAGCGTACAACTCAAGCGACGCTACGGCCTGCCGGTGCATACCGTGGACGAGCGCCTCTCTTCTCACGCCGCGCAGCGTGCGGCGCAGAAACGCGGCAGGCGCGCCGGCCGCCAATCCGCTATTGACCATCTCGCCGCGCAAGTCATCTTGCAGACATGGCTGGACGAGACCCGCGCCCGATGAGTCATAACCTGCCCGGCGTCTCTGATCTGATCGAAACCATGGCGCGCGAACTGCGCGAGCTGATCGAGCGGCAAGCCCTGCCTGATCCGCTCATGATCGGCATCCACACCGGCGGGGTATGGGTAGCGGAAAAGCTGCATCGTCTGTTGCGACTGCCAGAACCGCTCGGCGTGCTGGACATCTCGTTTTACCGCGACGACTTCACGCGCTTGGGGCTGCACCCGGTAGTCAAACCCTCGCGCCTGCCGTTCAACGTAGAGGAGCGGCACATCATCCTGGTGGACGACGTGCTCTACACCGGGCGCACCATCCGCGCCGCGCTGAACGAAATCGGCGATTACGGACGCCCGGCCAGCGTGACCCTCGCCGTGCTGGTGGATCGCGGCGGGCGCGAACTGCCCATCGAGGCGCGCGTGGCGGGCGCACGCATGGAATTACGCGGCGATGAATATGTGAAACTCAGCGGCCCCGAACCGCTCACCCTCACGGTGCAGCGCAAACCATGAGCACACAGACCCTGCAACTCGACGCACAGGGCAGACTGCGCCACTTTCTCACCATCGAGGGCCTGAAGCCCGCGCTGCTCACCGAGATCTTGGACACCGCGGAATCGTTTACCAGCGTGGGCGAGCAGACGGTGAAAAAGGTGCCGCTGTTGCGCGGCAAGACCATCGTCAACCTGTTCTTCGAGCCCAGCACGCGCACGCGCACCACGTTTGAGCTCGCCGCCAAGCGCCTGTCCGCCGACGTGCTCAACATCGCCGTGTCCACCTCCTCGGCCAGCAAGGGCGAGTCGCTGCTGGATACGCTGCACAATCTGCAGGCCATGCAGTGCGACATGTTCGTGGTGCGCCACGGCGCCAGCGGCGCGGCACACTTCATCGCCGGTCACGTTGCGCCGCACGTCAGCGTCATCAACGCCGGCGACGGCTGCCACGCGCACCCCACCCAGGCGATGCTGGACCTGTTCACCCTCCGCCGCCACAAGCCCGATTTCGGCGCGCTCAGCGTGGCCATCGTGGGCGACATCCTGCACTCGCGCGTGGCGCGCTCGCAAATCCACGCGCTCACCACGCTGGGTGTACCCGACGTGCGCGTGATCGCGCCGCGCACGCTGATCCCGAAAGACATCGAAACCCTCGGCGTGCACGTGTATCACGACCTGCGCGCGGGTCTGTGCGACGTGGACGTGGTGATGATGCTGCGCCTGCAGCGCGAGCGCATGCAGGGAGCGTTTCTCCCCAGCGAGCGCGAATACTTTTACCTCTACGGCCTCACCGAGGAAAAACTTGCCGTCGCCAAACCGGACGCCATCGTGATGCACCCCGGCCCGATCAACCGCGGCGTGGAAATCGCCTCCGGCGTGGCGGACGGGGCGCGCTCGGTGATTCTGCAACAGGTCACGCATGGCGCCGCAGTGCGCATGGCCATCATGGCGCTGGTGCTGCGGCCAGGAGTAGAACGGGAGTAGAAATTGAGGATTTCCATCAAAAGCGGGAGAGTAATAGACCCGGCCAATGGCGTGGATCAGGTGCAGGACCTGCATCTCGACGCCGGGCGCATCGTCGCGCTGGGCAAGGCGCCCGCCGGCTTCAAGGCGGAACGTGATATCTCCGCCCGCGGACGCATTGTGTGCCCGGGTCTCATAGACCTCTCCGCGCGGCTGCGCGAGCCGGGATTCAAGCATAAAGCCACCATCGCCAGCGAGACGGCGGCCGCGGCGGCCGCGGGGATCACCACCCTGTGCTGCCCGCCCGACACCCAGCCGGTGATAGACACGCCCGCGGTGGCGGAGTTGATTCATCAGCGCGCCGCGCAATCGGGCAAGGCGCGCGTGCTCACGCTGGGCGCGCTCACCAAGGGTCTCGCGGGGACGGAGCTGAGCGAGATGGCCGCGCTGAAAGAGGCGGGCTGCGCGGGGGTGAGCAACGCGCTGCATCCACTCGGCAACACACTGATTATGCGCCGCGCCATGGAGTATGCGGCCACCCACCGCCTCACCGTGTTCCTGCACGCCGAGGACGCGCATCTCGCGGCGGGCGGCTGCGCGCACGAGGGCGCGGTGAGCACGCGCCTAGGGTTGCCCGCCATTCCGGAGTCGGCGGAAACCGCCGCGGTGGCGCGTGAGTTGATCCTGATTGAGCAAACCGGCGTGCGCGCGCATTTCTGCCGTTTATCTTCCGCGCGCGCCGCGCAGATGATCGCCCGCGCGCAGCATGACGGGCTGCCGGTGACGGCCGACGTGAGCGCGCATCAACTGCATCTCACCGACATGGACCTCGGCCACTTCAACAGCCTGTGCCATGTGCGCCCGCCGCTGAGAACACGGCGCGATCTGGAGGGTTTGCGTCACGCTGTTGCGCAAAACACGGTGAGCGCCATTTGCTCCGATCATCAGCCGCACGAGGCCGATGCCAAGCTCGGCCCGTTCAGCGAAACCGAACCCGGCGTCTCGGCGCTGGAAACCCTGCTGCCGCTCACCCTGCGTTTGGCGCAAGAGGGCACGCTTACCCTGGCGGACGCGCTTGCGCGCCTCACCACCGGCCCGGCGCGCATATTGGGCATCGAGGGCGGTACGCTGGGCGTGGGCGCGGTGGCCGATATCTGCGTCTTTGACCCGGAACAATACTGGACGCTCGACGCGAAAACCCTGCGCAGCCGCGGCTGCAACACGCCTTTCCTGGGCTGGGAATTCAAGGGCCGCGTGACGCACACACTGTTAGATGGGAAGCTGGTGTATGAATTTAGTAAGTAGCGAGGGACCAGTAGCTAGTAGCGAGATAAAAGTCCTTCTTTCCTTGGCACTCGCTACTCGTCACTCGCCACTATGAAGAAACACCGCGGCACGATCTTCGTGGAAGACGCCGAAGTCATGGCGCAACAGGCATACGCCGGCAACCAATACGTGCTGCGCGTGCGTGCGCCTCAGTGCGCGGCCCATGCCATGCCGGGCAGTTTCGCGCACCTCGTCTGCGACCCGTTGCTGCCCATGCGCCGCCCGCTGTCCATCATGCGCGTGGATGCAAAAAACGGCTGGGTGGAGTTTCTGTACAAAACCGTCGGCCTCGGCCTGGCGCTGCTTGCTCAACGCAAGGCGGGCGAAATACTGAGTCTGATGGGGCCGATAGGCGCACCCTACACGCCGCATCCGGAGCGGCCGCGCGCGCTGCTGCTGGGCGGCGGCGTGGGCATCCCGCCCATGGTGTTTCTGGCCGATAGTTTACGCATACAAAAAAACTATCAATCCTTCGTCATCATGGGTTCAGAGGTTCCGTTTCCATTCACCGCGCGGCCTTCAAAAATCCTGATTCCCGGCCTGCCTGAAGGTGTGATTGCCGCCATGCCGCTGCTGGAAGACTGGGGCATCCCCAGCCGTCTCGCCAGCCTGCAAGGTTACCCCGGCTGTTTCGAGGGTTACGTGACGGAGCTCGCGCGGCGCTGGCTCGACGCCCTGAGTGACGCGCAGAGAAACGAGGTGGAAATTTTCGCCTGTGGCCCGCACCCCATGCTCAAGGCCAGCGCGCAACTGGCGCGTGATTACAATTTGCCGTGCCAGGTGTCGCTGGAGGAATACATGGCCTGCGCCGTGGGCGGCTGCGCCGGCTGCGTGGTGGAGATCAGCACCGCGCAAGGCCCCGCCATGAAGCGCGTGTGCGTGGACGGCCCGGTGTTTGATGCTTCACAAGTAGCAAGTTTCAGGTAACAGGCCTTCTTGCCTCTTTACTTGCTACTTGCCACTTGAAGCTTGCCACTTACTGTACCCTATTTACGCTTCGCCATCAGGTTGCCGGTATCCGTATCCGTCTCCTGCAGCGACAGACCCGCCGCGGCCTGAGCGAGCTTTTGCGCACCGCCTTCCTCGCTGAGCTTGATCATCAGGCGCAATTCATTTTGCGAATCGGCATTGCGCAGCGCCTCTTCGTAACTGATCTCGCCCGTCTTGTACAGGTCAAACAGCGCCTGATCGAAGGTCTTCATGCCCGCCTCGTTGGAGCGCGCCATGAGCGCCTTCAACTCGTGCACCTCGCCTTTCAGGATCAGGTCAGCGGCGAGCGGTGTATTGAGCAGGACTTCCACTACCGCGCGCCGCCCCTTGCCGTCCTTGGTGGGGATCAGGCGCTGCGAGATCACTGCCTTGAGATTCAGCGACAGATCCATGAGCAATTGATGACGCCGCTCGTCCGGGAAGAAATTGATGATACGATCCAGTGCCTGGTTGGCGTTGTTGGCGTGCAGGGTGGACAGGCAAAGATGGCCGGTCTCGGCGAACGCGATCGCGTGCTCCATGGTCTCGCGCGCGCGTATCTCGCCCACCAGAATCACGTCCGGCGCCTGGCGCAGGGTGTTCTTCAGCGCCACCTCGTAGCTCTCCGTGTCCACGCCCACCTCGCGCTGGGTGATGATGCAGCCCTTGTGCTCGTGCACGAATTCGATGGGGTCTTCGATGGTGACGATGTGGCCGTTGCCGTTTTCGTTGCGGTAACCGACCATGGCCGCGAGCGAGGTGGACTTTCCGGAACCGGTGCCGCCCACGAAGATCACCAGGCCGCGCTTGGTCATGGCGATGTCTTTCAGTACCGGCGGCAGATGCAACTGCTCGAAGTTGGGTATCCTGGTCTCGATCTTGCGCAGCACCAGGCCGACGCGCTGCTGCTGCACAAACACGTTGACGCGGAAACGCCCTATGCCCGCGGGATTGATGGCGAAGTTGCATTCCTGGGTCTTGTCGAACTCGGCGCGCTGCTTGGCGTCCATCAGGCCGTAGGCGATGGCGCGCGTCTGTTCCGCGTTGAGCGGCGCGGGCGTCACCGGTGCGATCTTGCCGTGCACCTTCAGGCTGGCCGGCATACCGGCGGTGATGAACAGGTCGGAGGCGTTTTTCTCCACCATCATCTTGAGCAAACTGTTAAAGTCCATGGCGCTTTCCTTTTACCTGAAGGTATCTTTGTTCATGGCGTAATTGCGCGCCTCGGCCTTGCTCACCAGGTTCCTGACCACCATGCCCTGCAGGCACTGGTCCAGCGTCTGCATACCCGCCGCCTGCCCGGTCTGGATCGCGGAGTACATCTGCGGCACCTTGTTTTCGCGGATCAGGTTGCGGATTGCGGGCGTGCCGATCATGATCTCGTGCGCGGCGACGCGCCCGCCGCCCTGTCTTTTCAGCAGCGCCTGGGAGATCACCGCGCGCAGAGACTCGGACAGCATGGAGCGCGTCATTTCTTTTTCCGCCGCGGGGAACACGTCTATGATGCGGTCTATGGTCTTGGCGGCGGAACTGGTGTGCAGCGTACCGAACACCAGGTGGCCGGTCTCGGCGGCGGTGAGCGCAAGGCGGATGGTTTCCAGGTCGCGCATCTCGCCCACCAGGATGATGTCGGGGTCTTCGCGCAACGCCGAGCGCAGCGCCTCGTTGAAACCCAGCGTGTCGCGGTGCACCTCGCGCTGATTGATGAGGCACTTCTTGCTCTCGTGCACGAATTCAATCGGGTCCTCCACCGTAAGGATGTGCCCGAATTCGTTATCATTGATATGATCTATCATCGCGGCCAGCGTGGTGGACTTGCCGGAGCCGGTGGGCCCGGTCACCAGCACCACGCCGCGCGGCTGGTCGGCGATCTCCTTGAAGATCGGCGGACAACCCAGCTCTTCCAGGGTCTTGATCTTGGAGGGAATGGTGCGGAACACCGCGCCCGCGCCGCGATTCTGGTTGAAGGCGTTGACGCGGAAGCGCGCCAGGCCTGGAATTTCAAACGAAAAATCGGTTTCCAGGAATTCCTCGAAGTCCTTGCGCTGCTTGTCGTTCATGATGTCGTACACCAGCGCGTACACCTGCTTGTGCTCCAGCGGCGGCACGTTGATCTTGCGTATATCCCCGTCCACGCGGATCATGGGGGGCATACCCGCGGAGAGGTGCAGGTCGGAGGCGTTGTTCTTGACGCTGAAAGCCAGCAGTTCGGCGATATCCATCGGACATCCTTTTGATTTTCAATACTGTTTAAGGTAACGCTTAACTATGACGGACGCAACTGCCCTGACTGGGCGCGTAGCCGCACTGCGCCGGCGCGTTGCACAGGCCTCTGCCGGATACGGCCGCGCGCCCGGTTCGGTGGACATCGTCGCGGTAAGCAAATCGCAGCCGGTGGAGGCCATCGCAGCGGCGCTTAGGGCCGGCCTGCGCCGCTTCGGGGAAAACTACGCGCAAGAGGCGCTGGCCAAAATCGCCGATCCGCGCCTGGCCGGGCGCGGGATTGAATGGCACTTTATCGGCCCGGTGCAAAGCAATAAAACCCGGCTCATCGCCGTCCACTTTAACTGGGTACACAGTATTGACCGCCTGAACATCGCACAGCGCTTGAGTGAACAGCGCCCGGAACAACTGGCGCCACTCAACGTTTGCCTGCAGGTCAACGTGAGCGGCGAGACCACCAAGGCGGGGACCATGTTGGATGCACTGCCCGGCCTGGCGCGCGCGGTGGCGCGCCTGTCGCGCCTGCGCCTGCGCGGACTCATGACGCTGCCCGCGCCGGCACAGGATGTTAATGAACAGCGCCGCGCTTTTCATAAATTGAATCAGGCATTACATGAGCTTAACACGCAAGGACTGAATCTCGACACCCTGTCCATGGGCACGTCGGATGATCTGGAGGCGGCGATAGCCGAAGGCGCGACCCTGGTGCGCGTGGGCACGGCCATTTTCGGCACACGTTCCAAAATACGTTAAACTTATAAACAACATGGGACTGACCCTGCAAAACATCGCCTTCATCGGCGGGGGAAACATGGCGGCCAGCCTCATCGGCGGACTGATCGCCGACGGCTACGCCGCCGACAACCTCTGGGTATCTGACCCTGACGCGGAAAAGCTCAGTGCGCTGCGCGAACGCTTTTTCGTACACACCACGCAGTCCAACTTGGAGGCGGCAGAACATGGAACGGTGTGGCTGCTGGCGGTGAAACCGCAGATGATGCGGCAGGTCGCCGCCGGGCTTGCGCCGCTTGCGCTGCAAACCAGGCCGCTGGTGATTTCCATCGCCGCGGGCATACGCAGCGCGGACTTGGAGCGTTGGCTGGGCGGCAATCACGCCATCGTGCGCGCCATGCCCAACACCCCCGCGCTGGTGCAAAGCGGCGCCAGCGCGTTGTACGCCAACGCCGCCGCCGATGATGCGCAAAAGAGCGCGGCGGAGAGTATTTTGCGCGCGGTGGGCGTGACGGTATGGCTGGAGGACGAGACGCTCATGGATGCGGTTACCGCGCTGTCCGGAAGCGGCCCGGCGTATTTTTTCCTGGTGATGGAGGCGCTGGAGGAGGCCGGGGTAAAGCTGGGGCTGACGCGCGAGACCGCGCGCCTGCTGACGCTGGAAACCGCCTTCGGCGCGGCGAAGATCGCCTTGGAGAGCGATGAGAGCAGCGCCGGGCTGCGCGAGCGCGTCACCTCCAGGGGCGGCACCACGGAACAGGCGATCAAGGTATTGGAACAAGGGCGGTTGCGGGAATTGTTCGAGGCCGCGCTCAAGGCGGCGCAGGCGCGCTCGGTGGAACTTGCGCAACAATTGGGAGGGGAGACATGAACTATTTCGGTCAGGCCGCGGCCTATCTGATTCAAACCGTATTCGGTCTGTATATCCTCGCCGTGATGTTGCGTTTGCTGCTGCAAATGGTGCGCGCGGACTTCTACAACCCGCTGTCGCAATTTCTGGTCAAGATCACCAACCCGCCGCTCAAGCCCCTGCGCCGCGTCATCCCCGGATTGTTCGGCATAGACCTCGCCTCCGTGCTGTTGCTGCTGGCGCTCAAAATGGCGGAGCTGGAGCTTACCGCCATCGCGCTGGGTCATGTGCCGCGCCTGACGGGACTGCTGGTGCTGTCGCTGGCGGGCTTGCTGCAACTGCTGATTTACATCTTTCTGGTGGGGATCATCATACAGGTGATCCTGAGTTGGGTGAGACCGGGTGAGCATAACCCGCTCAGCGCGCTGCTGCACGATCTCAACGAACCGCTGTTGCGCCCCGCGCGCCGCTACCTCCCGCCCATCTCCGGCCTGGACTTCTCTCCGGTCGCGGTACTGATCGCGTTGCAGCTATTACTCATCGTGGTGGTCGGGCCGCTCACCGGCCTGGGCAGCAGCCTCGCCTAGCAGCTCATTGGAAAACGAACTGCTGGCCGCCTTCAGTCTTACACTGAAGCAACGCCGTCATCCATGATATTCGGCTTCCACCTTGTTGCCGCATCCGGCATACTCGAGTCTCGTGGTGAGCCTTCGCGCCAGCGCGATGCCGCGGCCATAGAGCTTGTTCCCTGATCCAAGCGCGGAGACAACTTCCTGCGCGTTAAAGCCCGTCCCCGAATCCTCAGCGCAGATTTTTATCGCTCTTCCGCCCGGAATTGGCCGCTGCTCGAGCCGGACGCGCAGATGGCCCGCAGCGAGGCTTTGCAGCCGCGCTGAACGGCATAAGGCCTCGCTGGGATTGCTCCACTGTACCGGCAGTTTCCGTAACCTGGCCTGCAGCCAAAACGCGGCAAATAATTGCAGGGCGGCGGTATCCACCCGTTCCACGCGTCCAGCGTCTATCATCACCGGTAACGCCTTGCCCAGCGCCTTGCTCAGTTCTTGATGAAGTTCACGCGCACAGGAAATATCCAGGGACTCCCCGCATCTCACCAGCGTCTGCGCCGCTTTTTTCCTGGGTATGCGCTTGCTGCTCTTGGTTCCAGGCATGGATGACTACCTTACGTTCAATCTCAGGCTCTGTTAGCGGCAGTTTTTGAAGAATCTTAACGAGCGCCGCATCAATCAGCGGAATAGGGAAAAGCAATGCAATGGCTATGCCAGACGGAAAGGGCGTTTATAAAGTCAAGAAAGCGTGAGGTTACCGTCAGAAGTTCGCAAAATTAATGATCCTCTCTCCCCCACACCGCGGGGGAGAGGGGAACCTAATGTTCAACGAACCAGTGACTCAGGATACTAGGAGATGTTGCGGCGGCGGAAAAAGCTATGCTGGCTGTGCTCGTCCAGTTCGTGCTGGGCGCGCTGCTCGGCGTGGCGCCGTTTCTCGGTTTCCCTGCGTTGCAGTGCCTGATCCAGTGCTTTGACCTTGACCCGGCGCGCCAGCCACTGTTCTCTGGCGTCACGGCATTGCGCCGTGATTTCATCCATGCGCCGCCGATGCTGGAGAATGGTTTCATCCAGTTGCTCGATAAACGCCAGCGAGCATTGCACTGTCGCCGCAGAAACCCCGCCGCTCTCCTCGCCATGCAGCCGGTTTTGATACTCACGCCGGTAACGCAACAGTTCGTCCAGTTTCTGCTCCAACTCCATCAGTGTGTGCTGCATCCCGGCGAACGAGCGCGCGGCTTGGCGCTCGCGCTGTACGGCGAATTCGACAACAGGCTTTAAGCGTTGTGAGCGTACCATTCTTTAATTTCCATTCATTGCCGTTGCAAGAACCGGGCCGCCCGGCAAGGCCACCGTGTCCACGGCCGGTTGCGCCGTTTGCAGCAGCCTGTCGAGATCGTGCACACCATCCGCCAGAGGCACGCGCTGGCGCATATCCTGTTTGAGAAAATCCAGCATTCGGGGGTGCATGGCGATGGCTTCGTCCACGCGCGCGTCGCTGCCCGGCACGTAAGCGCCAACGTTGATCAAATCGTAATTTTCCCGGTACGTGGCGTAGAGATGTTTGAAGCGCCGCGCCGATTGCTGCTGCTCAATGGAAGTAATGTCATTCATGGCGCGGCTGATGGAGGCCTCGACGTCCACCGCCGGATAATGACCGGCGTCGGCCAGGCGGCGCGCCAACACGATGTGACCGTCCAGAATGGCGCGCGCCGCGTCGGCGATGGGATCATTGTGGTCGTCGCCTTCGGCCAGCACGGTATAGAACGCGGTAATCGAGCCGGCATGGTCACTGTTGCCGGCGCGCTCCACCAGTTGCGGCAGCATGGCGAACACCGAGGGCGGATACCCCTTGGTGGCGGGGGGCTCGCCGATGGCGAGCGCGATTTCGCGCTGCGCTTGCGCGTAGCGTGTAAGCGAATCCATGAGCAGCAACACTTGCAGGCCACGGTCGCGGAAATATTCCGCGATGGCGGTGGCCAGCGCCGCGCCTTGCAGCCTCAACAGCGGCGGGTGGTCGGCGGGCACCGCCACCACCACTGCGCGGCGCAGACCCTCCGCGCCCAGATTGTGTTCGATAAACTCCTTTACTTCTCTCCCCCGTTCACCGATCAACCCCACCACGATCACGTCCGCGGTGGTATAGCGCGTCATCATGCCGAGCAACACGCTCTTGCCCACGCCGCTGCCCGCGAACAGCCCCATGCGCTGGCCGCGCCCCACGGTAAGCAGGGTGTTGATGGAGCGCACGCCCACGTCCAGCGGCTCGCTGATGGGACGCCTCAGCAGCGGATTGATGAGCCGTCCGGTAAGCGGCACGTGCGCTTCCGCGCGCGGCGTTCTCTTGCCGTCCAGCGGCTTGCCGTGGCCGTCCAGCACCCGGCCCAGCAGCGCTTCACCCACCGCCACCTCGTAACTCTTGCCGGTGGGGATGACGCGCGCGTTGGGCATCAAGCCGCGCATGTCGCCGGTGGCCATGAGGAATAATTTGTCCTGCGCAAAGCCCACCACCTCCGCCTCCACGGCGTGATGAGGCGCACTGATGAGGCAGCGCGTGCCGATGGCGGCCTGACATCCGGCCGCCTCCAGGGTGAGTCCGGCCATGCGTGTCAGCCTGCCCTCCACAATCAGGGACAGCGGCGTTTGCACACGCTTGCGCAGTTCAGCCAGACGCGCACTCCACAACAACGCGCGTTGCGCTTCCGGCAGTCTATGATCGGGGGGTGTCACTCTCGCGTTCTCCGCCCAGCAGTCTGGCGATAAGCTGGGCGAGCCGCGCCTCCAGTGTGGCGTCCACCTGCGAGTTCTCGGCCACCACCTTGCACCCGCCGCGCGTCAACATCGGATCCTCGATTACGCTCCACGACTGATCGCCTCCGCCCACACTCAGATTATCTTGCACCATGGAGGCATCTTCCGGATGCAGGTGCAAACGCACGCCGCGCGCGGCGGCAGGCAGGCTCGCCAGCGCCTCCCGCACCACCGCGATAATCTGACCCGGATCCATCTTGATTTCGCGCCGCACCAGTTGCTTGACCAGCGCCGTGACCAGCAGCAGTATTTCCTGCTCCACCTGTTGATCCAGCGCGGCAAACGGCGCGTGCAGGGTCTGCATCATCTGCTGCAGATGCTCGATTTTCTCCTTGAAAAGCTTTTCGCCGGCCTGATATCCCTCATTGTGCCCTGAGGCAAAACCTTCTTGATAAGCCTGTTTTTGAAGGTTCTCCAACTGGCTCGCGGTCACCATCGGCGGCCTGGAACAACCGCCCTGCATTTCCGGTGGAGCCCAGGCCGCGCATTGCTCCAGACTCCCGGCGGCGATCACCTTAGACATATTCCTCGCCCTTTCCGCCTATGGCGATTTCACCCGAATCGGCCATGCGCCGCGCCACTGCAAGTATTTCTTTCTGCGCCGCCTCCACTTCGGACAGACGCACCGGACCCTTGGCCTCCAGATCGTCGCGCAGCATCTCTGACGCGCGTTTGGACATGTTCTTGAATATCTTTTCGCGCATCGCTTCGTCGGCGCCTTTTAATGCAAGCAGAAGATTTTCCGACGAGACTTCGCGCAGCAGGGCCTGAATACCGCGATCGTCCACATTGAGCAGGTTCTCAAACACGAACATCTGGTCCTGTATCTTCTGTCCCAAGTCGGCGTCCGCCTCCTTTATCTTGGTCAGTACCGCCTCTTCCATGCTGCTATCCATATTGTTGAGTATGTTGGCCGCGGTCTTGACGCCGCCGACCGTGGAGGATTTGATGTTGCTGGTGTTATCGCCGGAGAATTGCTTCTCCATAATCTCGTTGAGCTCATTCAGGGCCGAGGGCTGGATTCCATCCAGCGCGGCGATACGCATCAATACATCCATACGCACCTTTTCCGGCATAAAGGCGAGCACTGCGGCGGATTGATCGCTGTCAAGATAGGCCAGCACGATGGCGATGATCTGTGGATGCTCCAGGCGGATGATCTCGGCCACCGCGCGCGGCTCCATCCATTTGAGCGCCTCCAGCCCCTTGCTGTTGCTGCCCATCAGGATGCGGTCTATGATGCCGCCCGCCTTGTCCTCGCCCAGCGCCTTGACCAGCACGTTGCGGATATACTCTTCCGATCCCACGCCGAGAGCGGTCTGGTTATCCACCGCCTCACAGAACTCGGCCAGCACGCCACCTACGTTGTCCTTCGATACATTATTCAGCCCCGCCATGGCGGCGCCGAGTTTCTGCACCTCCTTTGGCCCCATGTGCTTGAGCACCTCGGAGGCATATTGCTCGCCCAGGGTCAACAACAGAATTGCGGCGCGCTCGGTGGCGCTACTATGCGTGCCGGTTTCAGGCATCTTTCGCTACCCAGGTCTTTACTACCTGCGCCACCCGTTTCGGATCCTGCGCGGCGAGTGACTTGACGGTGCTGAGATTCCCCTCATAATCGCCAGCTGCCGCCGCGAGACGGGGCGCGGCTCCGGCGCCCAGGCTTACGCGGTCATCCCTGAGCGATAGTCCACCATCCGCCCCGGCGTTGGCGCCGCGCGTTGCGAGCGCGGACAGCACCGGACGCAGCACGCCGATCACCAGCACCAGCACCACCGCGGCGGCGAGCAGGCTCTTACCGGCGGCGGCCACCCAGGGCTTGTCAAAAAAGGGCGTATCCGGCAGCGGCTCGGCTTCCTCAGGCGGGGTAAAGGCGATGTTCAGCACGTTCACCGTATCGCCGCGCTTTTCGTTGAAGCCGACCGCTTCCTTCACCAGGCCGGTGATGCGCTCCAACTCCTCCGGCTTGAGCGGCATAGGTGTCGCTTCACCGTCGTCATTGACAACCACCTTGTTATCCAGCACCACCGCCGCCGAAATGCGGCGCACCATGCCGCTCGCCAGGCGTGTATGACTGATGACGCGGTTCAATTCGTAATTGCGCGTGGTGTGATTGCTGCTGTTGAGAGGGGCCGCTTCGGCCTTGTTTTCAGTGCTTGCATTCGCGCTTCCCTCACCGGAAGCGAGGCTGTTTTGAACCAGCGTGGCCTCGGCGGGCGGCTGATTGGACAACGCCCCCGGCACGCCTGTCGCGTTTGCGCCGGAAACGGTTTTTTCCTCCCTGACCTGCTCGCTGCGCACCAGCGGTTTTTCGTTGTTGTAATCTTCCTGGGTTTGCTCGGTCACGGTGAAATCCACCTCTACCGCAACCTGTGCCTTGACTTTGCCTGCGCCCATCACAGGCAGCAGGATTTCTTCAATGCGCTTGGCGTAGGAATCTTCCAGCCGCTGCGTGTACTCAAGCTGGCTCGCGCTCAAACCGTTTTCCTGTGCCTGCTGCGCGCCGGTGAGCAGACGCCCCTGCTGATCTATCACCGTGACGCGCTGCGCGCTCAGGTTGGGAATGCTGGAGGCGACCAGATGCACGATGGCCGCCACCTGGCTCTGCTCCAGGGTGCGCCCGGCGTAAAGATTGACCAGCACCGAAGCGGTTGGCTCCTGCCTGGCGCGGATAAACGCCGACTGCTTGGGCAGCGCAAGATGCACGCGCGCGCTTTGCACATTGGCCAGCGCGGTAATGGTGCGCGCGAGCTCCCCCTCCAGCGCATATTGGTAGCGTGCCACTTCGAGAAATTGACTGGTGCCGAAACCCTGTTGCTCCTGCATTATCTCAAAACCGCCCGCGGTACCCTTTGGCAAACCCTGCCCGGCGAGCTTCAGGCGCAGATCATAAATACGGTCGGCGGGAACCAGGATTGCGCCCGTGGCGGCCTCCACCTTGTAAGGCGTGTTGACCTTCTGCAGCGCGTCCACGATCTGTGCGCTGTCCTTGTCAGCCAGCCCGGTGAACAAAGGCCGGTAGCTCGGCTCCTGCGACCACAGCACCGCGCCCACGCCCAGCGCAACGCTTACCGCGAGGCCCATCAGCAAACCGAGCTGGCGCACCACCGGCAGGCGCAAAAAACCCAAATTCATGGCGGAAGTATCTGGCATGTTCATATTAAGGCAGTGGCGAGTGGCGAGTGGCGAAAAAAAACGTGCGTAACCGGCATTTTGTTGTCCCCTCGCTACCAGTCACTCGCCACTCCCTCCTGTCTTAAACCTGCATATTCATGATTTCCTGATAGGCCGTGACCAGCTTGTTACGCACCTGGGTCATGGTCTGAAATGAAATATTGGCCTTCTGCAACGCGACCATCACCTCGGACAGGTCCGCCTGGGTAGTCCCGGCGCTGAACGCGGTGGCAAGGCTGGCCGCTTTTTGTTGAGTTTCGTTCACCTGGCCCACGGCGGTTTTCAGCAGCCCGGAAAAATCCACGCCATGGGCGGACTCGGCGGAACGGTTCGCACCGCCCTGGGCCAGAGCCGCCGTGGCGCGCATTTGCGTCAGCAGTTGCGTTACGTCAATCCTGTTCACATTGATCTCACTCATGGTTGCTATATCCCTGGAATTGCCACCCCAGCCTCGCGCAGACGCGCCAGCTTGTAGCGCAAGGTGCGTTGACTGATGCCAAGCTGTTCCGCTGCCCGCTTGCGGCTGCCGTGCCCCGTGCGCAGCGCCTCCACGATGAGCCGTTGCTCATGCGCACGCAGGTCTTCCTCCAGCCCTTCCTCGCGTGCGCCCATGGCTTCAGATGGCGCCTTCTCAAGCTCGACGCCGGAGCGGCGCGGGGGGGCGGCAGCCAGGGAGATATCCTGCGCGCCCAGCGTGGCGCCGGACTGGACGATCAACGCGCGTTGAATCACGTTGTCCAGTTCGCGCACATTGCCGGGCCAGGTGTGATTCAGCAAAAGTGTTTTGGCCTCCTGGTTCAAGTCCGGGGCGGGTCGCTGCAAGGCGTATGCGTGCTTGGCCAGCAGTTGCTCAGCGAGCGGGATGATGTCCTCGCGCCGCTCGCGCAGCGGCGGCAGATAAAGCGGAAATACATTTAAACGGTAAAACAAATCCTCGCGGAAACGTCCCGCCGCCACTTCTTCCGCCATGTTGCGGTTGGAAGTGGCCAGCACGCGCACGTCGAGCGGGATGGGCTTGCGTCCTCCCACGCGCTCCACCTCGCGTTCCTGCAACACGCGCAGCAGTTTCGCCTGCAGCGACAGGTTCATTTCGGAGATTTCATCCAGCAACAAGGTACCGCCCGCGGCCTGTTCGAATTTTCCCGGATAGGCCTGATAGGCCCCGGTAAACGCGCCCTTCTCATAGCCAAACAGCATGGCCTCCAGCATATTGTCCGGGATGGCCGCGCAATTGATGGCCACAAACGATTGCTTGGCGCGGCGTGAATGGCGGTGAATGAAGCGCGCCAGAACTTCCTTGCCGGAGCCTGATTCTCCGTTCATCATCACCGTGGCGTCGCTGTGCGCCACGCGCCGCGCCAGGTCGAATACCTCGCGCATGCGCGCATCGCGCAGCACCAAATCCCTGTCTTCACCGGCGCCGGCCGCATGCAGCGCGAAACGCGTGATCTTCTGCAACAGTACGCTTACCTCGAACGGCTTCACCAGATAATCCACCGCGCCGTCGCGCATTGCCTCCACGGCGCTTTTTATCGTGCCGTAGGCGGTCATGAGCAACACCGGAAGATTGGGCCGGCGCGCCTTGATCTCCTTCAGCAGGGCCAGGCCGTCCATATGCGCCATCTGCACGTCGCTCACCACCATGCCGAATTCCTCGCCGGACTTGCCCCCGCCTAGTGTGGCGATAGCCGCGGCGCCGCTCTCGGCGCAATGCACCGCGTAACCCGCCTTCTGCAGCGTCACCGACAGCGCCTCGCGCAGCGCCGAGTCGTCCTCCACCACCAATATCCTGCACTCACTCATGCCATACCCCTTTTTAATCTCACATCCTTGCGTACCTTGTTTATGCTGTTGCGCATGAACCCGGGAGGCAGGTCCGGTTTGTCCGCCGTCCGCGCCATCGCGCCCGGCAGGGACATGACGAAGCGGCTTCCCCCCTCCGCGCCCGGCTCGACCGACACTTTCCCCTGGTGCGCCTGCGCAATGGCCTGCACCACCGCCAGCCCCAGGCCGGTGCCTTGCGCGCGGGTGGTGAAGAACGGCTCGAAGATGCGCTTCCGCAAATCCGGCGCGATACCCGGGCCGTTATCGCTCACGTAGAAATGAATCATTTCCACCCCGGTGTCATCGCGCTCGATGCCCGCCCCGATTTCGATGTACCCTCCGGCGCCGCGCGCCGGTACGGCGCCACAGGCCTGTATTGCATTGGTAACGAGATTCTGCAACGCGCTGTGCAGCGCTTCCTGATTTCCCGGTAGTGTTGCCCCGCATGACCTATCCCGCACGCGCAGTTCACATCCGCCCGCCCGCGCCTGCGCCTCCACGTTCCGGCGCACCTCGGCAAGCAGCGCGGATACCTCTATATTGTCCGTTCCGGCGCTGCCGCCCTTGGCGAACAACAGCATGTCCTTGACCAGGTTTTCCAGATGACGCAGCCGCGCTACGATCTTGTCCGCGTAGCGCTGCGTCTCTTGATGATCGAGATGGGTGGCGGAGAGCTGCGAGGCGTAGAGAAACGCTGAGGCCAGCGGGGTGCGTATCTGATGCGCGAGCGAGGCAGCCATTTCGCCCAGACTGGCCAGGCGCTCGTGCCGGTGCAGGCTGTCTTGCAGCGCACGTGTTTCGCTCACGTCCGTGAGCACCACGATCTGGCCCGGCTCTTCACCCAACCTGCCAACCTGCTGGTCCTCGACGAGCCGACCAACGATCTGGACAGCGAGACGCTGGAACTGCTCGAAGAGCTGCTGGTCAACTTCAAAGGGACCGTGCTGCTGATCTGCCACGACCGGGCGTTTCTCGACAACGTCGTCACCAGCAC
>QZKM01000039.1 GCA_003599485.1 Gammaproteobacteria bacterium | reverse complement strand
GCACGGCATGATCGAGCCGTTCGAGCCGCGCCAGGTCAGACAAAACGGCAGCGGTCAGGTGGTGTCCTACGGCACGTCGAGCTACGGTTACGACATCCGCTGCGCGGACGAATTTAAAATCTTCACCAACATCAACTCCACCATCGTTGACCCTAAAAACTTCGACCCCAACAGCTTCGTGGACGTCAAGGCCGGCGTGTGCATCATCCCGCCCAATTCGTTCGCGCTGGCGCGCACCGTGGAGTATTTCCGCATCCCGCGCGACGTGCTGACCATCTGTTTGGGCAAGTCCACGTACGCGCGTTGCGGCATCATCGTCAACGTCACGCCGTTTGAGCCGGAGTGGGAGGGCTACGCCACGCTGGAATTTTCCAACACCACGCCGCTGCCCGCCAAGATTTACGCCAACGAAGGCATCGCGCAGGTGTTGTTTTTCGAATCCGATGAAACCTGCGAAACCTCCTACAAAGATCGCGCCGGCAAGTATCAAAAGCAGGTGGGTGTCACCCTGCCCAAGACCGGCTGAGTGAGTCATCTCGCCGAGATCGGCCCGTGGCTGCCGGTGTTTTTTCTCGCCGCGCTGGTTTACAGTTCGGTGGGACATGGCGGTGCTTCGGCCTATCTCGCGTTGCTGGTGCTGAGCGGACTGGCGCGGCCGGAAACGGTGCCGCTGGTGCTGGTGCTGAACATCGCGGTGGCGTCCATCGCGTTTGTGAACTACCGCCGCGCCGGGCATTTCTCCCTGCGGCTATTATGGCCGTTCGCCCTGACCTCGGTTCCGGCGGCTTTTATCGGCGGCTCGTTGCATGTTTCAATGCAGGTGTTTTCTGTTATACTGGGTCTTGCTTTACTCGCCGCCGCTGTACGCTTTCTGCTGTTTAGCTCCTCCCGTCAAACACCAATCGTACATCTGCCGCACGGCCGGCTGCTGATAGCGCTGCCGGCAGGCGTTATACTGGGGTTGTTGGCCGGGTTGGTGGGCATAGGCGGAGGAATATTTTTAAGCCCGTTGTTATTGTTGCTTGGCTGGGCCGACGCCAGGCAGACGGGGGCGGTGACGGCGGGATTTATTATTCTCAACTCGGCCAGCGGGTTGATGGCGCAGACTTTCAGCCGTGCCCCCGATTGGAGCCTGCTCTGGCCCTTGCTGGCGGCGGTGCTGGCCGGTGCGGCCATCGGCTCCCGGTGGGGAGCGTTCAGGCTGTCGGTTGCACGGCTGCAACAAGTATTAGGCGTAGTATTGCTTGCGGCGGGCGTAAAACTGCTCGTGTCCCATCTTTAACAAAGAAGGAGTTGGTGCCGAGGAGAGGACTTGAACCCCCACGGTGTTTCCACCACTAGTACCTGAAACTAGCGCGTCTACCAATTCCGCCACCTCGGCAATTTTCAGGAAGGGCTGGTAAACCGCGCACTTTACTCTACCGCAACTTATTTTTCAATGACAAAGAAATCCAAAAACACCAAATCCCTGCCCGACCCCTACGCCAAGCGCGAGGCGGTGAAGTATGAGCATCCCATCCCCAGCCGCGAGTTTATCCTGCAACGCCTTGCCGAGCGCGCCATGCCGCTCGGCATGGAGCAGATCGCGCATGATCTCGGCATTCGAAGCGAGCGCGACCTGGATGCGCTGAGCCGCCGCCTCAAGGCGATGGAGCGCGACGGGCAGTTGATCCGCAACCGGCGCGGCGACTACGGCGTGGCCGCCAAGATGGACCTGGTGCGCGGGCGCGTCATCGGCCATCCCGACGGTTACGGCTTTCTGGTGCCGGATGAAGCCGGCGAAGACGTGTTTCTCCCGGCGCACCAGATGCGCGCGCTGCTGCACGGCGATCGCGCGGTGGTGAGCGTGACCGGCCTCGACCGGCGCGGCCGGCGCGAGGGCGCGGTGGTGGAGGTGCTGGAGCGCAACACCGCGCGCGTCGTGGGCCGGTTTTATCTGGAACGCGGCGTGGGTTTCGTGACGCCCGACAACAAGCGCATCAGCCAGGACATCATCGTGCCGGCCGATGAGCAGGGGACGGCGCGGCACGGGCAGATCGTCATGGTCGAGCTCGTGGCCCAGCCCAGCGCGCGCGCGCAACCGGTGGGCAGGGTGGTCGAGATACTGGGCGAACACATGGCGCCGGGCATGGAGATAGACGTGGCGATCCGCGCCCACAATCTGCCGTATCTGTGGCCGGCTGAGGTGGAACAGGAGATCGCGGCGCTGGCGCCGGAAGTGCCGGAACACGCCAAACAGGGGCGCGAGGACATCCGCGCGCTGCCGCTCGTCACCATAGACGGCGCTGACGCGCGCGACTTTGACGACGCGGTGTTCTGCGAGCGGCAAGGCAAACACTGGCGCCTGCTGGTCGCCATCGCCGACGTATCGTCCTATGTGCGGCCCAACGCGGCGCTGGACAAAGAGGCGCTCACGCGCGGCAACTCGGTGTATTTCCCGCAACGCGTCATTCCCATGCTGCCGGAGGCGCTCTCCAACGGACTATGCTCGCTCAATCCGCACGTGGATCGTCTGTGCATGGCGTGCGAGATGGAGATAGACGCGAAGGGGCGGATAAAAAAGCACCGTTTCTTCGAGGGCGTGATGCGCTCGCACGCGCGGCTGACCTACGACGAAGTCGCCGCCATGCTGATCGAAGGCGACGCGGCGCTCTGCGCCAACTATTCCGCGTTGATGCCGCACCTGCGTGAACTCTATGCGCTGTATCAGGCGCTGCGCGCCGCACGCGAACAACGCGGCGCGATAGACTTTGAAACCACCGAGACGCGCATCGTGTTCGGCGCCGGACGCAAGATCGAAAAAATCATACCCGTGGTGCGTAACGACGCGCACAAATTGATCGAAGAGTGCATGATTTCCGCCAACGTGTGCGCCGGGGAGTTCTTGCTGCGCCATGACATGCCGGGCCTGTACCGTATACACCAGGGTCCTGAGGAGCAGAAGCTCACAGACCTGCGCGCCTTTCTCTCCGGGCTTGGCCTCAGCCTCGGTGGAGGCGAGCAGCCCGAACCCAGGCACTACGCAAAATTGCTCGACAGCGTGCGCGCACGTCCCGACGCGCACCTGATTCAAACCGTGCTGCTGCGCAGCCTCGCCCAGGCGGTGTACAGCCCGGCCAACAGCGGCCACTTCGGCCTCGCGCTGGAGAGCTACGCCCACTTCACCTCGCCCATACGCCGCTATCCCGATCTTGTCGTGCATCGCGCGATACGGCACAAGCTGGCGGGCAAGCCGGTGGAGAAATTCGCGCACGACCCGGCCACGCTGCACACGTTCGGCGAGCACTGCTCGATGAGCGAACGGCGCGCCGACGACGCCACGCGCGACGCCGTCACCTGGCTCAAGTGCGAGTATATGATGGACAAGATCGGCGAGGCGTTTGACGGCATCGTGACCGGCGTCACCGGCTTCGGCCTGTTCGTGGAACTGAAGGATATTTACATCGAAGGCCTGGTGCACGTGACTGCGCTCACCAGCGATTACTACCACTTCGATCCGGCCCAGCACCGCCTGACCGGCGAGCGCACCCGCACCGTGTACCGCCTGGGCGACAAAGTGCGGGTCAAGGTGATGCGCGTTGACCTGGACAACAAGAAGATTGATTTTGAAATCGAGCAGCCAGCGAGCCGGAAAACCGGAAAGCCCGGAAAAAAACGCAAGCGGCGCTAGTGGATATGCCGGAACGCATCGTCATCTACGGCCTGCACGCGGTATCCGCCGCGCTTACGCACGGCCGGGAAAAGCCGATCGAGCTGTGGCTGGACGCGGCGCGCCACGACGCGCGCATGCAGCAGCTGGCTCAGGCCGCACGCGCGGCGGGTGTTGCCATCCGTACAGTCGAGCAGGCCGAACTCGATAAAGCCGCATCCGGCGCACGACACCAGGGCGTGCTGGCGTTTTGCCGCAGCCAGCCGGTATACAGTGAAGACGATCTGCCGTTCCTGCTCGAAAAGCTCACCGAACCCGCGCTGCTGCTGGTGCTGGACGGCGTGCAAGACCCGCACAACCTGGGCGCCTGTCTGCGCAGCGCCGACGCCGCGGGCGTACACGCCGTGATCGTCCCGCGCGACCGCGCGGCGGGCCTCACCCCGGTGGCGCGCAAGGTGGCGAGCGGCGCGGCCGAGACCGTGCCCTTCATACAAGTCACCAACCTCGCGCGCACCCTGCGCGGTTTGAAGGACGCCGGCCTGTGGCTGATCGGCGCCGACGGCGCGGCCGCCGCTTCACTCTATGACGCCGATTTACGCATCCCCCTCGCCCTTATTCTCGGCGCCGAAGGCAAAGGCATGCGCCGCCTCACGCGCGAACACTGCGACACCCTGGTGCGCATCCCGATGCACGGCACGGTGCAAAGCCTGAACGTGTCGGTGGCGGCGGCCGTGTGTCTGTTCGAAGCCGCCCGCCAGCGAGGCTGAGGGCAGCTCTGCGGAGCGCTTTTATTAGAGCGGGTTTTCGGCTAAAATAGCCTTTGTTCAAAGTAGTTTATCCTTGCCTCACCGCCTGGACGGGAGGCTTTCAGCCATAAGGAAAGTTAATGCGACACTATGAAATCGTGTTTCTGGTCCACCCTGATCAGAGCGAGCAGGTGCCTGCCATGGTCGAGCGTTACCGCGCCATGATCGAAGGCAAGGGCGGGCGCATCCACCGGCTCGAAGACTGGGGCCGCCGCCAACTGGCCTATCCCATCAACAAGGTCCACAAGGCGCACTACGTGCTGATGAACATCGAGTGCGGCCAGGAAAGCCTGAACGAGCTGACCAGCGCGTTCCGCTTCAACGACGCCGTCATCCGCAACCTGGTGGTCAATTGCGAGAGCGCAATCACCGAGCCTTCCGCCATGCTCAAGGCCAAGGATGAGCGTGATCGCACCCGTTCCGATGAGGGCGAAGAGGCGGAAGCGGTTGAGGTCGAAAGAGTGGATGAAGAAGCGGTTGAAGCCGCGCAAGGTCAGGGAGGCTGACATGTCACGTTTTTTCAGGCGCAGGAAATATTGCCGCTTCACCGCGGAAGGCATCAAGCAGGTTGACTACAAGGACCTCGCGATTTTGAAAAATTATACCGGCGAGACAGGCAAGATCGTGCCGTGCCGCATCACCGGCACCAAGTCGCGTTACCAGCGTCAGCTCAACAAGGCCATCAAGCGCGCCCGCTTCCTGGCGCTGATTCCTTACAGCGATTCGCATTAATTGAGGGATGCACGATGGACGTTATTTTATTGGAAAAAGTGCATAATCTGGGCAACCTCGGCGACAAGGTTTCCGTGCGTCCCGGCTTTGGCAGAAATTATCTCATCCCGCGCGGCAAGGCCGCGCCCGCCACGGCGCAGAATCTGAAGAAATTCGAGGAGCGGCGCGCGGAGCTGGAGAGGGTAGCCAGGGAGGCATTGGCCGCGGCCGAGCAACGCGCCGAGACGCTGCGCGCGCTGGGCAAGGTGACGCTCACCTCCAAGGCGGGCGAGGAAGGCAAGCTGTTCGGCTCGATAGGCACGGTGGACATCGCCGAGGCGCTTACCCAGGCCGGGGCCAAGACTGAAAAACAGGAAGTACGTTTGCCCGCCGGGCCGCTGCGCGTGGTGGGCGAGCACGAGATTGACATCCATCTGCACCCGGATGTCAACGCGCGGATCACCGTGGTGATTGCGCCTGAGGCTTGATATAACGCGCCGTTAGCCGCGCCGTGCGGTAGTCATCCGCACCAAGTCCAGGCTGGAAGGAGACGCATGCAAGAGCTGGTCTATTCGCTTGCGCGAGGGTCGGTTGACGACCCTGTAAGCGCTCGGCTTGATGCTGAAACCGCGCAACTCAAAGTCCCGCCTCATTCCATCGAGGCCGAACAGTCGGTGCTGGGCGGCCTCATGCTCGATAACCGCGCCTGGGACTATATCGCGGACCTGGTGCGGGAAGAGGATTTTTACCGGCGCGATCACCGTCTGATCTTTCGCGCCGTCTCCAGCCTGGCTGAACGCTCGCAGCCTTATGATGTGGTGACCCTGTCCGAATGGCTCGACAGTCATCAGGAGCTGGACAGTGCAGGCGGACTGGCCTACCTCGCCACACTCGCCAAAAACACCCCCAGCGCGGCGAACATCAAGGCCTATGCCGCAATCGTGCGCGAGCGTTCCATCCTGCGCCAGCTCATCGAGATTGGCGCCGGCATCACCAGCCAGGCCTATCGGCCGGAAGGTCAGAGCAGCGCCGAACTGCTGGAACAGGCGGAGCGCCTGATCTTCGGCATCGCCGAAGGCAGCGCGCGCGGCCGGCGCAGCTACAGCGCGATCAAGGACCTGCTGGTGCGCGTGGTGGATCGCATAGACACGCTGTCGCAGCAGGGCGGCACGCTCATCGGCGTATCTTCCGGCTTCTCCGACATAGACGAAATGACGGCAGGGCTGCAAAACACCGATCTCATCATCGTCGCGGGGCGGCCCTCGATGGGCAAAACCAGTTTCGCCATGAATATCGCCGAACACGCGGCGATCAAGGAAAAAGTTCCCGTCGTGGTGTTCAGCATGGAAATGTCCGCCGAACAGCTCACCATGCGCATGATGTCCTCACTCGGCCGCATAGACCAGCACAAGGTGCGCACCGGCAGGCTGGACGACGATGACTGGCCGCGGCTGACTTCTTCCGTGAACATTCTCGATCAGACCGCGATCTTCATAGACGACACGCCCGCGCTGTCGCCCGCCGACCTGCGCGCGCGCGCGCGGCGCCTGAAGCGCGAGCACAACATCGGCATGGTGGTGGTGGATTACCTGCAACTGATGCAGGTCACCGGCACGCAGGAGACGCGCACCAATGAAATCTCCGAAATTTCGCGCTCGCTCAAGGCGCTGGCCAAGGAACTGCAGGTGCCGGTGATCGCGCTGTCGCAATTGAACCGCAATCTGGAGCAGCGCCCCAACAAGCGCCCGGTGATGTCGGACTTGCGCGAGTCGGGCAGCATCGAACAGGACGCCGACGTCATCATGTTCATCTACCGCGACGAAGTTTACAACGAAGACAGCAAGGACAAAGGCATCGCCGAGATCGCCATCGCCAAGCAGCGCAACGGCCCCACCGGCACGGTGCGCCTCACCTTCCTCGGACAGTACACGCGCTTCGAGAATTACATCCCCAACGTCTATCCATAACAGGCATGCGCAGGAAGCTTGCATGACGCCGGTGGCGCAGGCGCGCGTTGACCTCGGCGCCTTGCGCCACAATCTCGCGCGCGCGCGCGTCGAGGCGCCGCGCGCCAGGGTGATGGCGATCATCAAGGCCGACGCCTACGGCCACGGCATGGTGCGCGTGGCGCGCGCGCTGCATGACGCCGATGCCTTCGGCGTGGCGCGGCTGGAAGAGGCCTTGAGCCTGCGCGAGGCGGGCGTCACCCAGCCGATTGTTTTGCTGGAAGGCGTGCTGGACGCCGCGCAGCTGAGCGCCGCCGCGCATCGGGATGTGAGCCTCGTGGTGCATCATGCCGCCCAGGCGGAGCTGATCGAACACGCGGCGGAGAACATGCCGCCGGTGAAAATATGGCTCAAGCTGGACAGCGGCATGCATCGTCTGGGTTTTTCGCCTGCGGAAATCCCGCCTATCGCGCAGCGGCTGCGGCATTCAAAAAAAGTCATTGGCCCGCTGCGTTTCATGACGCATCTTGCCTGCGCCGATGAACGCAGTGACCCCGCCACCCTGCGTCAAATCGAAGTATTCCAGTCGGCGCTGACGGGCATCGAGGGCGAGCGCTCCATCGCCAACTCCGCGGGCATACTGGGCTGGCCGCAAACCCACGCCGACTGGGTACGCCCCGGCATCATGTTGTACGGCGTATCGCCGTTTCCGGATGACGACGCCGAGGCTCAGGACTTACGCCCGGTGATGACCTTAAGCTCACGCCTCATCGCGCTGCGGCAGAATAAAAAGGGCGACGCCATCGGCTACGGCGGCAGCTACATCTGCCCGCGCGACATGCTGGTCGGCGTGGCCGCCATCGGCTATGGCGACGGTTATCCGCGTCACGCGCAGACCGGCACGCCGGTGCTGGTGAACGGCCGGCGTGCGCCGCTGATCGGGCGGGTTTCAATGGATATGATTACCGTGGATTTGAGCGCACAGCCAGAGGCAAAGGCAGGCGATCCGGTAGTATTGTGGGGCGAGGGACTGGCGGTGGAGGAGGTGGCGCGCTGCGCCTCCACCATTTCTTACGAACTGCTCTGCGGCGTGGCGCGCCGGGTGACGTTTAACGAATCCTGATGGCCAGGGATAAACTGCTCTATAGCTGTAACGCCTGCGGTGCACAAGCCTCCAAGTGGGCGGGCCAGTGTCCGGACTGCGGCGCGTGGAACACGCTCACCGAGACCCTGGTGAGCGGCAACACGGGCCGCCACGCGCGGCATGCCACGCCGGGTGGTGTGGTGATCGCGATGGCGGAGGTCCCGCGCCAGGACGAGGCGCGGCTTGCCACCGGCGTGACCGAGCTGGACCGGGTGCTGGGCGGAGGATTGGTCGCCGGTTCGGTGGTGTTGATCGGCGGCGATCCCGGCATCGGTAAATCCACGCTGTTGCTGCAAACGCTTGTTGCCCTGAGTGAGCGGTTGCAGGCGCTGTATGTCACCGGCGAAGAATCGCTGCAACAGGTCAGCGTGCGCGCGCAGCGACTGGGTTTGCCGGACAGGAAATTGCGCCTGCTGGCCGAGACCCAGGTGGAGCGCATACTGGAAGCGGCGGCGCGGGAACAGCCGCGCGTGATGGTGATAGATTCGATTCAGACCCTGTACACCGATCTGTTGCAGTCCGCGCCGGGCTCGGTGGCGCAGGTGCGCGAGAGCGCCGCGCAACTGGTGCGCTACGCCAAGCACGCGCATTGCGCGCTGTTTCTGGTGGGCCACGTCACCAAGGAAGGCACGCTCGCCGGGCCGCGCGTGCTGGAGCACATGGTGGACACCGTGTTGTATTTCGAGGGCGACGGCGGCAGCACGTTTCGTTTGATACGCGCTGTGAAGAACCGTTTTGGCGCGGTGAACGAGCTGGGCGTGTTCGCCATGACCGACAAGGGGCTGCGCGAGGTGAGCAATCCCTCGGCGATTTTTCTGTCACGGCATGAGCAGCCGGTGGCGGGCAGCGTCATCATGGTCACGCGCGAGGGCAGCCGGCCGCTGCTGGTGGAGGTGCAGGCGCTGGTGGATGAAAGTCAGGGCAGCAATCCGCGCCGCGTCACGCTGGGCCTGGACCAGAACCGGCTTGCCATGCTGCTCGCGGTGCTGCACCGGCACAGCGGCGTGGCCATGTACGATCAGGACGTGTACGTGAACGTGGTGGGCGGGGTGCGCGTAAGCGAGACCGCCGCCGATCTTGCCGTGCTGCTGGCAGCGCTGTCCAGTTTACGCAATCGCCCCTTGCCGTCTGATCTGGTGGTGTTCGGCGAGGTGGGTCTGGCGGGTGAGATCCGCCCGGTGCAGAGCGGCGAGCCGCGCCTGCGCGAGGCGCAGAAACACGGCTTCAAGCGCGCCGTCATCCCCAGGGCCAACGCGCCCAAATCGGCCATCAAGGGGATGGAGCTTATCGCCGTGCAGCGGCTGAGTGAGGCGCTGGAGGTGCTGCGCTGAGGCTACTGCCCCAGCAGGCCCAGCTCGCGTTGCAGTTGATCCGGATCGCCGAGATTCAGCTCCACCAGCCGTCTTAAATGGCTGATGCTGTCGAGATCAATGTGATCGCAGTGCAGCCCCATCCGCGTGGCCGAGACGTGCGCCAGGGTGACCTGCATGGTGATTTGGCTGTCATCACCCAGACTTAATGTCAGGACATACCGGTCGCCGGGCTGGCCGGGCCAGTCAGCGGGACGCTCCATAAGCGCGCCTTTGAGCGAGATGTCGAGCAGCGCGCCTTCCCAGTGGCCGGCGTCATTCGACAGGCTTGCCGTTCCGGTGTAACGGATGCGCGTGTGACGGCGTTGTTCATTGGACGAGTCGAATCGCTTCATCTCCCTCTCCTGCGCGTGGCCCAGGGAAAGACTCAATACTATCATACAGTAGATTATTATCGAGAATAATGGAAAATCTGTTTCTGATAGCCGTGCCGGTGTTCGCCGCGTTGTGGTTTTTATGGCGCCGGTTGTGCGCGCGTTGTGATGCAGCCAACGGCGCGGACTGGGGTTTGCGTTGGCTTAATCGCCTGGACGGCTTGAACCGCCTGTTTTGCCGCCATTATCATCGTTTACAGCATCAGGCGATTCCACTGCCGGAGCGGGGCCCCGCGTTGCTGGTAGCCAATCACGTTTCGGGTCTTGACCCGCTGCTATTGATTGCCGCCGCGCGCCGTCCGCTGCGTTTCATGATCGCAACCGAAGAATATCACCGCTTCGGCCTTAAATGGCTGTTCCGCGCCATCGGCTGCATTCCGGTATCGCGCGAACGTAATCCGGAGCGGGCCTTGCGTGAGGCGCTGCGCGCGCTGCGTGAGGGGGAGGTGGTGGCGCTGTTCCCGCACGGGCGGATTCATCCCGATGACGGCCTGGAGCGGCCGTTCAAGGGCGGCGTGCAAAAGCTGGCCGAGAAAAGCGGTGCGGCGGTTTATCCCGTGCGCGTGGAGGGCGTACGCGGCCAGGGACGTACACTATCCGCCGTGTGGCTGCGCAGCCGCGCGCGCATTATCAGTTACGCGCCGCTGGGACGCGAGGCGCACGCGGACTGCTTGCAGCGCCTGGCCGCCATGTTGAGCGGCAGGACGATGGGCTGATATACATAACGACATAAACCTACGGCGCGGCTTTGATGCGGGTGCGTGCGGTGATCGGAATCCTCATGTACCTGTTTGTACACTCCGGTTCCTGCGCTCCGCCGCCCCCGCCTGAAAGCCGCTCGCTACGATTTCTGTCGCTATGTATAGTTTCATCAGAGACTGATATCTAAATAGGTTTTTGCAATATAGGAAACAAATTGCCACATCGCCAGCAGGCCTCCCGCCACGCCTGCCGCTATAACCAGGCCAACCATCAGCATGGGAAACGAGGCGGTCGCTTGAGCGACGTTTTCACCGATTTTTCCTTTGAAGATAAATCCGACTATCCAATCAAGCAGCACGTAGAAGGGTATGCTCAGCACGACAATGATGGCCCAGTCCTGCCAGGCGCCGGGCCAGTGAGGATAGATATAGATGGCCAGGCCGGCGTAAAACACCACTGCCAGCAGCAGCCGGCAACTGATTCTGAATTTAATCAGCCCCGGTTTTTTTTCTTTTCCAGGTGTGCTCATCGTCCCTCCTTAAATCTGTCAAAGGCAGATGCTTCGATGAAGCCACTCATGTTATTCTGGTTCAGAATAGCACGGACGCGCAACACACTCCATTACGACTCTATTACCAGTGCGGCGCGCTCAGGGTCGCACTCCGGCAGCAGCGGGCGCACGATCATGCCGTACCAGCCGAGGTCGCCGCCTTTGTACGGCAGCACGCCGGAAACAAATAAAAACCGCCGCGCGCGGGTGAGGGCCACATAGAGCAGATTGGCTTCCTCATGTTGTTCGGCGCGCTCGTGCTGTTCAAGCAAGCTGCGCGTCACGCTGTCTTGAGCGGACTTTTTGCCGGTGAGCAGGAAATGGGCCGGGCGTGGCGCACCGGAGGGCCAGTCAATTAACGCGCGGTAGGGGCGCACGCCGTGAGGAGGCGCGGCGGCATCGGCCAGAAAGATCACCGGCGCTTCCAATCCTTTGGCGGCGTGGATGGTCATGACGCGTACCTGTTGGCCGCTGTCCGATGCCGCGGCGGCGTCTGTTGGCAGGGTGCGCAGACGCTCGCGGAACCGCATCAGGCTCGGATAGCGGCCGCTGCCGGTGTCCAGGGCCAGCTCGATAAAGCGCGTCAGGTTGCGCCGCACCCTGGTGTGCAGATGGGGCGGAAACGCGGCTGTATAACGCGCCACCACATTGGCTTCATGATAAACGCGATCCAGCAGATCATGCACCGGTATCTGCTGCGCCAGCGTACGCCAGCGGCCTATCATGGCGTGCGCGCGTGCAAGCACGTGGTTCGGGCCGAGCGCGGGGGTGATTTCATCCAGCCGTTCATTCCATGACGCAGGGCTCTTTTTAAACGCCGCGATACGCATCAGCTCCTCATCGGCGCAGTCAAACAACGGCGAGCGCAGCACCTGGGCCAGCGCCAGGTTGTCGTAGGGCGAGATCAGCGTATCGAGCAGCGCGATCATGTCCAGGACTTCCAGGCTCTGAGAAAACTCGTTCCCTGAGGCCCCCTGATACGGAATGGCCGCTTCACGCAGCGCGTGTTCGTAGATATGAGCGTGTACGCGGCTGCGCAGCAAAATAATAATGCCGCCGTACTCTACCGGAGGGCCGGCGGTTTCAATTCCGCCGTTCTTTAACGACAGGATGCGCTGCGCAATGGCGCGCGCCTCCAGCAGATAGCGCCGGTCCTGGCGCAGTAAGCGCGGCTGCAGCAGAGGATTGCGCAACTCGCGCGCGGGCACGGCGGCGGTATCCTGCGGATCTGCGAACAGCGGCAGAATCTCCACCCGCCCCGCCATCTCCGGACGGTGGGTGCCGTGAGGGTGGAAGCCGGGCAGCCGCTCGCGCAGTTCGCCCGCGCCGAAAACGCGATTGAGAAAGTCCACGATGGCCGGGGCGAAGCGCCACGACTTGTCGAGGCGTACACTGTGCGCCTGCAGTTCATTCTCCAGC
Source organism: Gammaproteobacteria bacterium (assembly GCA_003599485.1). Lineage (GTDB taxonomy): Bacteria > Pseudomonadota > Gammaproteobacteria > SURF-13 > SURF-13 > SURF-13. The sequence continues at coordinate 6,271 of QZKM01000039.1, read as the reverse complement.
CAGTCCCTGGCGGTGTGCAGCAGGCGTGCGTCGGCGCGGCGGAAGCGGTAGATGGATTGCTTGCTGTCGCCTACCAGAAACACGCTGCGCAAGTGCGGTTTCCCGCCCGCGGCAAATTCCTGCAACATGGGCAATAGAAAATGCCACTGGGTGGGGTTGGTGTCCTGGAATTCGTCAATCAGCAAGTGGTCTATGCGCTGGTCCAGTTTGTATTGCACCCAGTGCGCGTGATCGGAGTCGTTCAACAGTTGATAGGCCTTCCATTCCAGGTCCTGGAAATCCAGCACGCGGCTCGATTCCTTGATCGTCTGGTAATGCTGCAACAGCCGCGCGCCAGCGAGCAGCCAGGCGCGCGACGCGGCGTATGTCGCCTGGCGCGCCTGCGCGTCCATCACACTGCGAAGCTTCGCGCACAGCCGCTCATGCAATGCAAGTAACTGCGCCTCCTTCTCTTCGCCCAGCGCCGCGCGCTGTGGTTTGCCGGATTTGCGTTTACGCGCCGTGCCCTTCCCGGTGAAAAAAACCTGAGTGATATCGGCGATGCGCTTGGCCAAAGGCTGCGCCGGATCAAGCGCGCTGCGCAATAACGAGACATGGGCTTGATTCTCCACCGTGGGGTGGAGACTGAGCAGTTCCGCATAGGCCGCAATATCGGACACGGTGGCTGCATCCGGAAAATTGGCGTCATCCGGTTCAAGGCTGATGCGTAATTGTCCGGCCAGACGCGCCGAGGCGTGGGTGAGTGCATCGCTCTCGCCTTCGGTATAGGCCCACCAGTCGCTGCGGTGCTCCAGGAATTCATGCAACGCGCCGCGCGCGCCGGACAGGCCGCCGCAGTAATCGAACAGCATATCCAATGCCTGCGCCAGGCCGCCGTCCGGCCCGGTGCTGGCTTCGTTCAACAGTGCGTTGTACGCAGCCTGTTCAAGTTCATCAGTTTGTTCGAGCAATTCGAAATTGGGCGGCACGCCGGCCTCCAGCGGGAAGCGGGTGAGCAACTCCTGGCAAAAGGAGTGAAAGGTGCATACCCGCACCGCGCTCTCGCTCAGCAGCAATGTTTCATACAGGCGCTGTGCGCGCGCCGCCGTTTCGGCGTCAGACGGCGCGCCGAGTTCGCGCAGCAGCGCTGCAAGTTGCGCCTCATCGGCCCCGGCAAGCGCGTAGAGACGCTCCTGCAGCCGGGATTGCATTTCCGCCGCCGCCTTGCGCGTGAAGGTAATGGCGAGGATGGAGCCGGGGTGCGCGCCGGCGAGCAGCAGGCGGATGATGCGAGTGACCAGCAGCCAGGTTTTGCCGGTGCCGGCCGAGGCCAGCACCGCGGCATTGTGCTCAGGCGACGTGGCATGGCGCAGGTCAAGCATGGTCCGCGCTCCAGACCTGTTTGCGGCACACGCCCTGCATGTCGCAGCGCGCGCAGGTCCTGGCGTCACCCCAGGCGGGCAGTTCCGCGCCCGCGTGCAGCGTCGCAACCAGCGAGACGAAACGCGCGGCGGCCTGGTCGCGCAATCCGGTCAACTCTTCGCCCTCCACGCACGCGCCGCTGCTCACGCCGTCCTTTTCCAGCAGCAGGTATTCCACGCGCGTGACCCGGTCTCCGGCGAGCCAGCTGTAAAACGGCAGTTGCACCGCCTCACCGGCGATGACGTCCTGCTGTTTCGGCGCCACGCCGGTTTTGTAGTCCACGATAGCAAGCTCATCACCGCCTGTCTGCGTGCGACGCACAGGCAGGCGCCGGTCCATGCGATCCAGGCGGCCGTTTAGCGTATGCGGCTGGCACAGATCGGCGCGCGTCAGGGCGACCTCCGCCGCATCAAAGCACCACCCGGTTTCGCGCGCGATCTGCCACTCGATATAATGCGGAATGCTGCTCAGCCACTGCTTGAGCCAGGCGCGGTGGGCAAAGCTGGTCTTAAGGTCAGCGGCGAACAGCGCGTGGCTGATTTCCTCCAGCAGTGCGATGGCCGCCGCGCGCGTGGCGGCGGTGACGGGCTGATCGAACGGACCTGGCAGACCGGCCACGCCGTGGTGGAAGGCGTGCAGGATGCGATGCACGCGCAGGCCGTAATCGGCCTTTTCCATCTCTTCGCGCGCCTCCAGCGCGGGACTAAGCGCAAGACAGCGCGAGGCGTGAAATTGATACGGACAATCCATCAACTGCTGATAGGCGTGGGCGGAAAGAGACTGGGGCAGCAACTCCGCCCGGCAGGCGGGACGGGGCATGGCGAGAGGCCGCGGCGGCGCGGCCGCTTCCGGTGTCGAGGGCGCGGAGATGCCAGCGACCAGCGAGGTGTGATAGGCCAGCCGGTGAAAGGCTAGTATGGCCTCGACCCAGGGGCACGCCTGTTGTACTTCACCACGTAACTCGCGGCAATAAGTGATGAGGACGTGCGGGGCGATTTCCAGCGTGCGGCGGAACTGATGGAAGCGCACGGTTTTGATGTCATGCGGCGTGGGCAGCCCAAGCTGTGCGCGTACCGCGCTGTTGAAGAACGGCGGGCCCGGCGTAATGCCCGGCATCTGGTCGCGGGTTGCCGCGCCGATCGCCAGCGCGTCAAATTGTTCCAATGCGGTTTGCTCCAGGGTGAGCAGGCTCACCGGACCCGGCGTCCTTTCTCCCGCGACACTGGTGCAGCCCTGCGCGTCGCCGGAGGGGACGAAATGGGCGCGCTCCAGCAGGTCCGTGAGCAGCCGGCGGAATTCAGGCCAGGCCAGCGGCAGGGTGCGTTGCGGCGTGGCCGCGCGCAGGTGTTCCATCTCGCTGAGCAACCGTTTTCCCGCTGCGTCATGCTCCAGCGCCGCGGTCATGCCGAGGCGCTGCATGCTTTCCCGCAACGCATTGAGCAGGGTGACGAGGTAGTGTTTGCCGCCTTGCAGCATGGCGAGCAACGGCGCCGCCGCATGCTGCGCCTGATCGAGCAGGCGTTCCGCCGCGTCATTCAATTCCGCTTCGCCTTGCCCAACGCCGTCTAGAACCGCGCGATAGCGCGCCAGGTCACGGGTGACGCGGGCGGCCAGTATTTTTTGTTCCAGATGATAGACCGCCCTGAACAGTTCGCCGCGAGCGACTTCCGGCCAGATGAAGGGAGAGCGCAGCAGATCGAAAAAGGACGCATGGGCGAAGTTTTGCTCCAGGCTTTGCAGCCAGTTCTCCAGCGCGGCGGCGGCGCTGCTGGTGGACAGTGCCCAGCCCGTCCTGTCTTGCAGCGCAATTCCGGCGCGTTCCAGCAGGGCGCGCACGCGCCGCGCCAGACGGCGGTCTTCGCTCACCACGGCGATACGCGTTTTTCCTTCTTGCAGCCACAGGCGCACTTGCAGTTCCAGCGCCCGCGCCTCCTGTTCCAGGCCGTGCGCGGCGTAGAGCCGCAGCCGGCCGGCGGCGGGGCTGTGCGGGTGGCGTTGCGCGAAATCACGCGCGCGTTCCGCGATAGCCGCGTTGTTTTTGGCGTAGACGGAGGCGATAAATCGGGTGAAATGCTCAGCGTGGCCGGAGACCGCCGGCGGTTCCCGCCTCCCTGCGCCGAAATGCTGGAACAGCGTTACGAGCGGCGCGTCGGGATGGTAGTCTTGCGCGCTTACCTCTGCATCAGGCGCGCCGTGCACCAGTATTGATACCGGATGGCTGCTCGACAGCGCCAGAATGAAGGCCCGTTCCGCGGGCAGGAAGTCGTGAAATCCGGCAAGGTAAATTTGCGCCCCGGGCGGCGCATGATCGGCTGCGGCGGCGAGCTTGGCAAGATAGGCGCGCGCGCTGTCCGTCCTGCCTGACGATTCTGACTCTTCATGCCAGGCCCGCCACAGGTTGTACAGCAGGCGCGCTTCTTCCCCCAGGCCGGCGGGTGGTTTCGAGCCGATACCATAAGCCTGCGCCAGTTGCGCGGTGAACTGCGTCAGACCGCCGGCCAGCGCGACGCCGCGCAGGGTGATTTCGTCGAACAGGGCGAGCAGATGTTCCGCCAGCGGCAGCGGATCCGTGGCGGAGAGCAGGCCGGGGTGATCAAGCAAAAAGCGCAGCAGCAGCATTGTGCGCGCGCGTCCGGAGAGCACCTCTCGATTCAGGGGAACATGGCGCTCCACCCAGCCGCGCAGGGTATCGAGCTGGAGGCTTTGCGGGACCGGGAGTCCCTGTTCCGCCGCCTGTTGCAGCAGCTTTTCGCGCAGCCGGTCCGCAGGCGCAAGATGGGGCAGAAAAATCACCGCCTCGCCGGGACTGGATGTGTGCTGCAGGATATGCGCGGCAAGCGCGGCAAGCGGATCCGCGCCGTAGGGAACCGTAATCAGTCGCAACCCGGCGTGCTCCGTCACGCGCGGACCCGGATGACCGCGCGTGGCGGCGAACTCAGCGTTCCAGATATTTCAGCTTGTCCTTCACGCCGTCCCATTCTTTGGCGTCCGCGGGCGGCTCGCCCATCTCGGTGATGACCGGCCACTGCTTGGCAAGCTCGGCGTTGAGCGCCGTGAAGTGCTTTTGATCGTCCGGCACCGCGTCTTCGGCGAAGATGGCGTTGGCCGGACATTCGGGTTCGCACAGGGTGCAGTCTATGCACTCATCCGGGTCAATGACCAGAAAATTCGGGCCTTCGTGGAAGCAGTCCACCGGGCACACTTCCACGCAATCCATGTATTTGCACTTGATGCAATTTTCCGTCACCACAAAAGTCATCTTTCACTCACTCCTGCTGAAGAATCCCGGCCTGAAGCCGTGCCCTTAACGGTGCTATAATAACATTTTTCATCTTCCCGCTCATGTTGCACGACCTGCACACTCACTCCACCGCCTCGGACGGCACGCTGACGCCGTCTGATCTCGTGGCGCGCGCTCACGCGCAAGGCGTGCGGGTGCTGGCGCTTACCGATCACGACAGTACCGAGGGGCTGGCCGAGGCGAGCGCCGCCGCGCAAGCCCTGGGTGTGCGCCTGGTGCCGGGAGTGGAAATCTCCGTCACCTGGCGCGGCAAGACGGTGCACGTCATCGGCCTCCACGTTGACGCGGCCAATGCCGTTTTGCAGCAGGGCCTGGCGCGTCTGCGCGGCTTTCGTGACTGGCGCGCCGAAGAGATCGGCCGCCGCCTGGCCGAATACGGCATAGCTGACGCGTATCAAGGCGCGCGCCGTTACGCCAGGGGCAACATCGTGAGCCGAACCCACTTCGCGCGGTTTCTCGTCGAGCAGGGCAGGGCGCGGGAAGTGCGCGATGTCTACCCCTATTATCTCACCGAAGGCAAGCCAGGCTACGTGGCGGGCGAGTGGGCGGCGCTGGAGGAGGCCGTGGTCTGGATACGCGGCGCGGGCGGCCAGGCCGTGATCGCGCACCCCGCGCGCTACAAGCTGAATGAAACGAAATTTGAACTGTTGCTCGACGAGTTTAAGCAGCACGGCGGCGCAGCGATGGAAGTGCTGTCCGGCAGTCATACGCCTGACGACTGCGCGCGCATGGCGCGGCACGCGCAGCGCCACGGGCTGCTCGCATCGCAAGGCACCGATTATCACGGCCCGGAACATACCTGGCTCGAACTGGGCAGGCTGCCCGCCATGCCTGAAGGGTGTGTGCCGGTGTGGCAACATTGGCAATAACCGGATAATTATGATAGTCGGCCACGGCCATGCAGGTCTTCCACGTCCACCCCGATAATCCGCAGCCGCGCCTCATCAAACAGGCGGTCGAGATCGTGCGTCAAGGCGGCGTGATCGCGTATCCCACCGATTCGAGTTACGCGCTCGGCTGCCACATCGGCGACAAGGCCGCGATGGAGCGCATGCGCCGCATCCGCAAGCTGGACGACAGACACAATTTCACGCTGGTGTGCCGTGACCTGTCGGAGATCGCCGCCTACGCCAAGGTGGACAACCCGGCGTACCGTTTGATGAAGTCACTCACCCCGGGGCCGTACACCTTTATCCTGCAGGCCACGCACGAGGTGCCGCGCCGCTTGCAAAACCCGAAGCGCAAGACCATCGGCCTGCGTGTGCCCGATCACGTGGTGGCGCAGAGCTTGTTGCAGGTATTGGGTGAGCCGCTCATGAGCTGCACCCTGATCCTGCCAGACTGCGACACGCCGCTCAGCGATCCCGGCCTTATCCAGGATGCGCTCAAGGGCCAGGTGGACCTGCTGCTGGACGGCGGACACTGCGGTCTGGAGCCGACCACGGTGGTGGATTTGACGCACGAAACGCCGCGGGTCACGCGCGCGGGCAAGGGGGCTGCGCGGGTGGCGCCCTTGTTGGCCTGATGGGGCGGCAAAACGTATAATTAACTTTAATAGATCGGAAGAGC
>QZKM01000049.1 GCA_003599485.1 Gammaproteobacteria bacterium | reverse complement strand
GCCGCTGTTCATCCTGCTCGACGAGCCGTTCGCCGGCGTGGACCCGATTTCGGTGCTGGACATCCAGGCCATCATCAAGCACCTCGCGGCGCGCGGCATCGGGGTGCTCATCACCGACCACAAGGTGCGTGAAACCCTGGGGATATGCGCGCGCGCCTATATCATGAACGAAGGCATGGTGATCGCCGCGGGTGAACCGGACGCGGTGCTCCAGAATGAACGCGTGCAGCAGGTGTATCTGGGGGAAGGTTTCCGGCTATAATAACCCGGCGATGCCGTTTTGGCACGCTGGTTGCAGGAGCCCGTGTAACACTGTTCAAGCAGGTCCGCGGTTTTACCCAAATGAAGCAAGCGATACAACTGCGCTTCGGTCAGCATCTGACCATGACCCCCCAGTTGCAGCAGGCGATCCGTCTGTTGCAGCTCTCCACGCTGGAGTTGCAGGGCGAAATTCAGGAGGTTCTGGATTCCAATGTGATGCTGGAATTGGCCGAAGAGGAAGGCAGCGCCAACATTCCGTCAGACCGCCTGGTTTCCGCCCCTTCCCATGACACCCCGCCTGTAGACTCCGGGGCGGAGCAGGACAGCGAGCCTTTGGAGGCCAAAACCCTGGAAGCAGGGGAAGCGTTTGCGGAGAATGACTGGGAAGAGACCCATGAGCCCTTTTCCGCCGCCGCGCCTTCCGGCGCTTCCGATCAAGAGGGACGCGAGTACGAAAATTTAAGCGGCCACGTTGAAACGCTGCGCGAGCATCTGCAGTGGCAGTTGCGTCTTACCTCCATGAGCGACTGCGACCGCGCCATCGCCGAGGCGATCATAGATGCGGTGAATGACGACGGGTATCTCAGCGAGAGCCTGGAGGAAATACAGAAAGGCCTGGCGGCGGAACTGCCCGAAGAAGACGTTACCCCGGAGGCGATAGCGGCGGTGCTGCACCGCGTGCAGCACTTCGATCCGCTCGGTGTGGCGGCGCGTGATCTGCGCGAGTGCCTGCTGATCCAATTGCAGCACTGCCCCGATTCCACCCCCTGCCTGGAGACGGCGCGCCGGCTGGTGAGCGACTATCTGCCGCTGCTCGGCAGCCGCGACTACGCGCAATTGATGCGGCGCATGAAACTCGGCGAAGAAGAGTTGCGCGAGGCGGTGCAGACGATCCAGTCCCTCAATCCGCGCCCCGGCGCGCAGATCACCCAGCGCCACGCCGATTACGTGATTCCCGACGTGTACGTGCGCAAGCATAAAGGGCGCTGGCGCGTCACCCTGAATCCGGAAGCGACACCCAGGTTGCGTATCAACCATCAATATGCCAACCTGATCCGGCGCGCCAGCAACAGCCCGGATAATAACTGCCTGAAGAATCATCTGCAGGAGGCGCGCTGGTTCCTCAAGAGCCTGCAAAGCCGCAATGAGACCCTGCTGCGCGTGGCGCGCTGCATCGTGGAGCGGCAGCGCGACTTTCTGGAACACGGCGAGGAGGCGATGCGGCCGCTGGTGCTGCACGACGTGGCCGAGACGCTGGGCATGCACGAGTCCACCATCTCCCGCGTCACGCGCCAGAAGTACCTGCACACCCCGCGCGGGGTGTTTGAACTCAAATACTTTTTCTCCAGCCACGTGAGCACCGAGAGCGGCGGCGAGTGTTCCGCCACCGCGATCCGCGCCCTGATTAAAAAACTGGTGGCCGCCGAGCACGCCGGCAAACCCTTGAGCGACAGCAAGATCGCGGACCTCCTGATAGGCCAGGGGATTAACGTGGCGCGCCGAACTGTGGCAAAATACCGGGAAGCCATGGCGATTCCGCCCTCCAATGAGCGCAAACGCCTGGCCTGAGGAAGGAAATAACGCTCTATGCAGATTACCCTGAGCGGGCACCACGTTGAAGTGACTCCCGCGCTACGCACCTATGTCGCCGGCAAACTCGAGCGCATCGAACGTCATTTCGATCACGTTACCGATATCAAGGTTATTTTGAGCGTCGAGAAACAGCGCCAGAAGGCCGAGGCCACCATCAATGCCGGCGGCGCGAGCCTGTACGCGGACGCGGTGGAGGCGGACATGTACGCGGCGATAGACGCCCTGTCCGACAAACTGGACCGTCAGATCAGGCGTCACAAGGAAAGGCTCACCGATCACCACCGCGCGCAAGGGGCGTTGAAAAATCAGAAGCACGATTAGCGGCCCCGCTCTTTCAGCCCGTCTTATCAATCCTTGCCGTGCTTCAGCCTTCCCCCATGAAACTCACCGACTTTCTCACCCCGGCGCGCATTGCCGACGGGGCGCGCGCGGGGAGTAAAAAACGCGCCCTGGAGATGCTGAGCGAATTGCTCACCCACGGCACGGACCTGACGCCGGGCGAGGCCTACGAAAGCCTGCTGGCGCGCGAGCGTCTGGGCGGCACCGGCCTGGGGCACGGCGTGGCGATCCCGCACGGGCGGCTCAAGCACGCCGGCCCCATGCTGGGCGCGTTCGTGCATTTACTCAAAGCGGTGGACTACGATGCGCCTGACAAACAACCGGTGGACTTGCTGTTCGCCCTGCTGGTGCCGGAGCAATCGAGCGAGGAGCACCTGCAGGCGCTCGCCCTGCTGGCCGAGATGCTGCGTGACAAGATGCTGCGCGAAGAGCTGCGCCAGGCCAAATCCGGCGCCGAGTTGTTCGATTTGCTCACCCGCTGGCGTTCACGCGCCGCCCCGTCATGAGCAAATCGCCCTGCGTCACGCTGCACGGGGTGCTGCTGGAGGCGGAGGGGCTGGGCGTGCTGCTCACCGGCGCAAGCGGCGCCGGTAAAAGCGCCAGCGCGCTCGAGCTCATACAACGCGGCGCGCGCTTGGTGGCCGATGACGCGCCGGAGTTTCGCCTGAACGCGGACGGTAAGCCGGAGGGGTGCTGCCCCGCGCCGCTGCGCGATTTTATCGAGGTGCAGGGCCTGGGGCTGCTGGATATACGCGCGCTGTACGGCGCAGGCTCGCTGCGCGAGCGCGTGACGCTTGATCTCATTATCGAGTTACAGGTCCGGCACGGCCCGGTGGCGCGCACGCCGTACGGTCCGGATTATCAAGCGCGCGCCGTCCTTGGCGTGGCGGTGCCGCTACTCACGCTGCATCTCGCGCACGGTTACAGCGCCACGCCCTGGATCGAAGCGCTGGCGCGTAATCACACGCTGCGCCTGCAAGGTTATCAGGCACAGCATGAGTTTCTGGAGCGGCATGCCCGCGCGTTGCGGCGGGCTTGAAGCATGCGACTCATCATCGTCAGCGGTTTATCCGGATCGGGCAAGACCAGCGCGCTGCAGGCGCTGGAAGACGTGGATTACTACTGCATAGACAATCTGCCGCTCAGCCTGCTGTCGGCATTCGCCGCGCAGATGATCGGCGGCGTGCGCCGCGTGCAGCGCGCCGCGGTAGGCATAGACGCGCGTAATCTGAGCGAGGACTTCCAGCAGTTCCCGGCGCTGATCGAGGAACTCCGGGGCTCAGGTTTGAGCTGCGAAATCCTGTTTCTCGACGCCGACGACAAGACGCTGATCAAACGTTTCAGCGAGACGCGGCGCAAACATCCGTTGACTCGCCTGGGCGGTTCGCTGGCCGAGGCCATCGGGCAGGAACGCAGGCTGCTGGAGCCGATGGCCGCCAACGCCACGCGCCTCGACACCAGCCAGTTGACCATTCATCAACTGCGTGAACGGGTGCGCGAGCGGGTGGAGAAAGGCGCGCCCGCGCGCATGTCGCTGCTGTTGTTGTCGTTCGCCTATAAAAACGGCATTCCCTCCGACGCCGATTTCGTGTTTGATCTGCGCTGCCTGCCCAACCCGCACTGGCAGACGGAGCTGCGCCCGCTCACCGGACGCGACCAGGCAGTGGCCCGCTACCTCGAGGCGCAGCCGCAGGTGACGCGCATGTATCAGGCGCTGTGCGAGTTTTTGCAGAACTGGCTGCCGCAGTACGAGAGTGAGCCGCGCAGTTACATGACCGTGGCGCTGGGTTGCACCGGCGGGCGTCACCGCTCGGTGTACTTTAGCGAGAAACTGGCTGACCATTTCCGTCAAACGCGCGATAATGTGCTGGTGCGCCACCGGGACTTGGCTTAAGGAAGCGCTGAATAATTCCATCCATGGAATTCTCAGCGCACGAAAAGCAAAAATGTGGCCATAAGATTTCTTATGGTGCTTTTCTTCATTTTACAATCACATGCGTGATTGTAAAATGACGGTACGTCCCTGCACCGCAGGGGTATTTGACTTAACAGGATTAATTTTACATGACCGTAGGGCTGTTGCTTGTCACGCACAACCAGATCGGCGCCGACCTGCTCGCCGCCGCGACCTCCATGCTGGGCATGTGTCCGCTGGCCACCGAGGTGTTGCCGGTGGCGCAGAACAGCGATCCGCGCATGCTGCTGGCCAAGGCGCGGCAACTGGCGGAGACGCTGGATCAGGGCGAGGGGGTGCTGGTGCTGACCGATATCTATGGTTCCACGCCGAGCAACATCGCCTGCGGTTTGCTGGACGGCGCGCACCCGGTCAGGGCGGTGGCGGGCTTGAACCTGCCCATGCTGATCCGCGTGCTCAATTACCCGCGCCTCAGCCTCTCCGGGATAGCGGACAAGGCGCTTTCCGGTGGCAAGGACGGCGTGTTGCTGTGCGCCTGCAAGGGCCACTGAAGAGGTGATCCGCCGTCCGGTGGTGATTTGCAACAAACTGGGCCTGCACGCGCGCGCCGCGGCCCGGTTCGTCACCCTCGCTTCCCGATTCGACAGCCACATCGAGTTGGCGCGCGGCGAGCAGCGCGTGAACGGCAAGAGCATCATGGGGGTGATGATGCTGGCCGCGGGGCTCGGCGTGCAGCTTGAGATCAGCGCCGAAGGGGCGGATGCCGCGCAGGCCGCCGCCGCCCTGGCCGAACTGGTCGAGGGGTGTTTCGGCGAGGCGGAGTAGACTTATTGCCCTGTGGCGCAAAGCGGCTTAACATGTGCCGCGTCGAAGAACCTCTACGGGGCCACACGTGATTACCGCCTTTATCCCGATTCAAGGCCGCCTGGAACAACTGCAGGTGGAGAGCAAGGAGGAGCTGCGGCGCGAGGCGGTGTGGATAGACATCATCGCCCCCACCGAAGAAGAACGCCGCTGGATCGCCGATGTGTACGCCCAGCCGCTGCCCACTCCCGACGAGGTGGCGGAGATCGAGGCCAGTGCGCGCTTTTATCACGACGAGGATGGCCTGCACATTCACTCCTATTTCCTGCACGATTTCGAAGACCGTGCGCGCAACGTCACGGTCGCCTTCACCCTCAATCAGGGCAAGCTGTTCACCCTGCACGATGTGGACCTGCCCACCTTCCGCGTGTTCCGCATGCGCGCGCGCCGCCAGACCGGCCTGGCGAGCGACGCCATGACCATCATGCTGAATTTGTTCGAGACCAAGGTAGAGTTGCTTGCCGACAGTCTGGAGCACATCCAGGCCGATCTGGAACGGCTGAGCCAGACCCTGTTCAGCAAGGAAGAAACCGACATGGGGGAGATGCTCACGCGCCTTGCCGCCAACGAGGACGTGAACGGCACGGCGCGCCTGTCCATGATGGACAAACAGCGTGCGCTGTCGTTCCTGCTGCGCCGCGGCGAGCTGGACACTGCCCAGTCGCAGCAGTTGCGCGAGACGCTGCGCGACGTCGAGTCGCTCATCGCGCACTCCACGTTTTTATACGAAAAAGTCAATCTGCTGATGGATGCCGCCATGGGTATGATCAACATCGAGCAGAACAAGATCATCAAGATTTTCTCCATCGCCGCGGTGGTGTTTCTGCCGCCCACCCTGGTGGCCAGCATCTACGGCATGAACTTCAGGCACATGCCGGAACTGGACTGGCTGTGGGGTTATCCCATGGCCATCACGCTCATCATCGCGTTCGGCGTCGCACCCATCTGGTATTTCAAGCGCCGCGGCTGGTTATAGCATAACAACGATGGACGACAGTCTGATCCGCGTGGAACACGTGTGGCGCTACTACGCCGCCGCCTGCGCGCTCAGCGATGTGAGCTTCGAGGTCAGGCGCGGCGAGGTGCTGGGCTTTCTGGGACCGAACGGGGCGGGCAAGTCCACCACCATGAACATCCTGACCGGCAATCTCGCGCCCTCGCGCGGGCGGGTGTGGATTAACGGCGTGGACCTGCTTGATGAACCGAAGCGCGCCAAACGCGCGCTCGGCTACCTGCCTGAGCACCCGCCGCTGTACCTCGAGCTGACCGTGGACGAATACCTGGACTACTGCGCGCGCCTGCGCGGCTTGCGCGGCGGCGCATTGCGCAAGGCGCGGGACCTTGCCAAACAACGCTGTGGACTCACGGCGGCGGGCAAACGTCTGATCGGCAATCTGTCCAAGGGTTATCAACAGCGCGTGGGACTCGCGCAGGCGCTGGTGCACGAACCGCCGGTGCTGATGCTGGACGAACCCACGGTGGGACTCGATCCGTTGCAGATGCGTGAAATGCGCGCCCTGATCCGCGAACTGGGGCGCGAGCGCGCGCTGATTCTGTCCAGCCACATCCTGCCCGAAGTGCAGGCCACCTGCGACCGTGTGCTGATTATCCATCAAGGGCGCATCGTGTTGAGCGACAGCATAGAGGGGCTTTCCCGGCGCATGCACGCCTCCAGCCTGCGCGTAGTGTTCCGCGGCGCGCCGCAGGCGGAGGCGCTGAGCGCAATTCCCGGCGTGCAGCGCGTTGAACGTGAGGATAATATGAGTTGGCGTATTTACTTTGAACCGCCGCACTCCCCGGCCGAGGCGATCACGGCGCAGGCCGCAGAGCAGGGCTGGGGGCTGATCGAACTGACGCCGGAGCGCCTCACCCTGGAAGACGTATTCATGCACATCACATGCACAGAACAGCCGGCCGCATCATGACGGCGCTGAGCAACATCACCGTCATCGCTGCGCGCGAACTGAAAAGCCTGTTCCTGTCACCGCTCGCCTGGACGGTGCTGGCCGTGGTGCAGCTCATCCTGGCCTGGCTGTTTCTGGTTCAGCTTGATCAGTTCGCCGAGCTGCAGCCGCAACTGGCCGCATTGCCCGGGGCGCCGGGGCTCACCGACCTCGTGGTGGCGCCATTGTTCGCCAGCGCTGCCACGGTGCTGCTGCTGGTCACGCCGCTGCTCACCATGCGCGTGATGAGCGAGGAGCGCCGCCAGCACACGCTCATCCTGTTGTTCAGCATGCCGCTCTCCATGACCGAGATCGTGCTGGGCAAATACCTCGGTCTGCTGGCGTTGCTCGGCATCATGCTGCTGCTGATCGTGCTGATGCCGCTGTCCTTGCTGCTCGGCGGCACGCTCGATTCCGGCCAGCTTGCCGCCGCGGTGCTGGGACTGGCGCTGTTAATGGCCGGTTTTGCCGCCGTGGGCCTGTATGTCTCGACCCTCACCCGTCATCCCGGCATTGCGGCGGTGGGAAGTTTCGGTATCCTGCTGCTGTTGTCCCTGCTGGACTGGCCGGGCGCGGGCGGTCTGTTCGGCTATCTCTCGCTGGTACGCCACTACGAGGCGCTGCTCAAGGGCGTGTTTGACAGCAGCGACGTGATCTACTATGTGTTATTGACCGCCGTCTTTCTCACCCTCGCCGTGCGCCGCCTGGACGGTGAGCGTCTGCAACGTTGATATGGACGTCACCCCGAAATCACGTCTCTACTGGCGCGCGCAGCACGCGTTGTTTGTCGCGCTGTTGCTCGCCGCCGTGGGGCTCATCGCCTGGCTCAGCACGCGCTATCACTATCAGGCTGACTGGACCGCGAACGCGCGCCACACGCTGTCCGAAACCAGTCAGACCCTGCTCAGGGAGATGAACGGGCCGCTCAAGATCACCGTCTATGCGCGCGAGAAGGAAACCATAGGCAGGGCCGCGGCGGCCCTGCTCGCGCGCTATCAACGCCACAAGCCCGATCTCGCCGTGCGCTTCGTCAATCCGGTCGAACAGCCGGACGAGGTGCGCGCTCAGGGCATCCGGCTGGAGGGCGAGGTGCTGATTGAATACGGCGGGCGCAATGCACGCGCCAGCGAGCTTTCCGAACAGGCGCTCAGCGACGCGCTCATGCGCGTGGCGCGACGCGGCGAGCGCCGCCTTGTGTTTCTCGGCGGCCACGGCGAACGCAATCCGCGCGGCGAGGCCAACCATGATTTGAAATTGTGGGTGAACGAGATGGAGAGCAAGGGTTTCAATGTGGAGACGCTCAATCTCGGCGTCAATCCGCAAATCCCGGCCAATACCACGCTGCTGGCGATCGCCGGCCCCTCCGCCGCCCTGCTGCCGGGCGAGGTCAAACTGATCCGGGATTATCTCAGTCAGGGCGGCAATCTGCTGTGGCTGGCCGATCCCGGCCCGCTGCACGGGCTGGAGCCGCTGGCCGAAGAACTGGGGGTCGAGTTCCAGTCCGGTGTGATTGTAGACGCCACCACGCAATTGCTCGGCATCGAGCGGCCGGAGTTCGCGCTGGTGGCCGAGTACGGCGCGCATCCCATCACGCGCGGCCTCGACCAGCTCACCTTGTTTCCGCGCGCGGCGGGACTGGAAGCGAAGGCCGCGCCGGGATGGGAGGCCCAGGCCTTTTTGCAAAGCAGCGCGCGCAGCTGGGCGGAGACCGGAGAGCTGAGCGGCGAGGTCAAGTACGATGCGGACAAGGACTCCATGGGCCCGCTCAATCTGGCGCTGGCGCTCACGCGCGAGCCGCCCGGCGCGGGGCAACAGCGCGTGGCAGTGCTGGGCGATGGTGACTTCCTGTCCAACACCTATCTCGGCAACGGCGCCAACTTGGCATTGGGTCTCAACATCGTCAACTGGCTGGCCGGGGATGACAGTTTGATCGCCATTCCGGTGAAAACCTCGCCCGATACCCGGCTTAACCTGTCGCGCAATGCCACGTTATTCATTGGTCTCGGCTTTTTGCTGGCGCTGCCGCTGGCCCTGTTAATTGCCGGTCTCGCGATCTGGCTCAAGCGCCGCGGGCGTTGACCCCGGATGCGCGCGCGTCTCTGGCTTAACATCGGCCTGCCGTTGCTGGTGCTTGCGCTGGCGCTGCTCGCTTATTATCAACCCGGGCTCGCGCCGCAGCCGCCGGCGAAACTCACTTCGCTCGGCGCGCAGCACGTCACGCGCCTGCGCATCGAACAAGACGGTCAGCCGCCGCTGGTGCTGGAGAAACAGGCGGGGAAGTGGAGCATCACCGGGCCGGTGCGGGTGGAGGCCAACACCTTGCGCGTGGAAACGGTGCTGCGCCTGGCCGAGGCCGAAAGCCTGGCGCGTTTTCCCGCGCGTGATCTGGAAAGGTTCAAGCTGGATACGCCGCTGCTGCGCGTGTGGCTCAATGACGTCGAAATCGCCTTTGGCGACAGCGCGCCGCTGGGCCGGCAGCGCTACCTGCTGCTGGACGGCACGGTGCATTTAATCGCCGATGAGGTGTATTACTATCTGCGCGGCGGCCTGCCGCTGTTTGCCGGCAACAACCTGTTGCCGCAGGGCGCGCAATTGCAATCCCTCGCGCTGCCCGGATTTTCCCTGGTGCGCGCGGACGGACGCTGGAGGCTTGATCCCTCGCGCGAGGTCTCGATGGATGACGTTAATCAGTTTCTGGACGCCTGGCGCGGCGCGCAGGCGTTGCAGGTGACACGCTATCAGAACCAGGCCGCGCAGGACAAGGTGCAGGTGCGGTTGCAGGACGGCGCCATCGAGTTCCTTGTCCTGGCGCGTGAGCCGGAGCTGATACTGGCGCGGCCCGATGTGGGGTTGCAGTATCATCTGGGCAGCGGCGCGGCGCAGCGTTTGCTGCAATGGCCGCAAGCGGATGAAATCAGCGCCGGAACGGACGCCGGGCGCTGACGCGCATGCCGGAGTTGCCGGAGGTGGAAACCACGCGCCGCGGCATCCTGCCGCACGTGCAGGGCGCGCGCGTGGCCGAGGTCATCGTGCGCAACGCGCGGCTGCGCTGGAAGGTAGAGCCCGGTCTCAAGCGCGAGCTTCCCGGCCAGACGGTGCGCGCCGTGGAGCGGCGCGCCAAGTACCTGCTGCTGCGTTGTGATGCCGGCACGCTGATTCTGCACCTCGGCATGTCCGGCAGCCTGCGCGTGCTCGGCCAGGCCGCCCCGCCCGCCAAACACGATCATCTGGACATCGTGTTCGACGGGGGGCTATGTCTGCGCCTGCGCGACCCGCGCCGCTTCGGCGCGGCGTTGTGGACCAGGACCGACCCCGCGCGCCACCCACTGCTTTCACGTCTGGGGCCGGAGCCGTTGTCCGGTGAATTCAACGGCGATGGGCTGTACCGGCATGCGAGCGCGCGGCGTGCCGCCATCAAGCAGTTATTGATGGACAGCCGAGTGGTGGCGGGGATAGGGAATATTTACGCCAACGAGGCGTTGTTCCTGGCCGGGATACATCCGTCGCGGGCGGCGGGAAAGGTGTCCAGGGCGCGCTGCGCGCGTCTGGCGCAGGCGGTCAAACAGGTGCTGCGCGAGGCGATTGTCCAGGGCGGCACCACGCTGCGCGACTTCCGCCGCAGCGACGGCGAGCCGGGTTATTTCGCGCAGCAACTCAGAGTGTACGGCCGCGCGGGCGAACCGTGTCCGCGCTGCACGACAACACTGCAACATCAACGTCAGGGCCAGCGTTCCAGCTATTACTGCGCGCGCTGCCAACGCTAACCCTGGAATGATGTGTGAGGGTTGTTTATTCAAGAGGCTGCTGAAAAACAGCCTGAGTGCGGTGCGGGAATGCACCGCCATTTTTCAAGCACGGTTTATGTGCTTGAAAAATGGAGCAAGGCAAATAATGTGATCCTTCGCCAGGCTCAGGACATGCTTTTTGCTTTGTGCCGGGCAGGATGCCCCATGCCGCGAGCGCAGGGATGCGCTGGAGCGGCCGGGCTGGAAAAGACCATGGAGGGCCTTTTCCTGCAATCTTTCAGAGCGGCAATACCTTGGTGGCCTGCATGCCTTTCGGGCCGCGAGTGGCTTCGAATTCCACTTTCTGGCCTTCGGCGAGCGACTTGAAGCCATCGCCTTGTACGGTGGAATAGTGCACAAACACGTCTTCGCTGCCGTCGGAAGGAGTAATAAAGCCAAAACCCTTGGCGTCGTTGAACCACTTAACAGTGCCTTGTTGCATAGAAACAGTCCCCTAATGAAGGTGTAGTTGAATTAACAATGATGTGAACACGGAAACAGCCAATACTGGGAAAGGTTTGCGAGAAAGATTCCGGGATGGGCCAAATGCATGCTGCGTTACCGCTTATTCACACCTTGTCTGATCCACTATAGAGAAACTTTTTGTTAAATACAAGCACTATTTTCAGGCTTTTTTCCACTACCCCCTCAGGCCCGGTCCATGGGAAAGGTGAGTGCGGAGGCAAGATGTGGCGCCCCGCAGGCGAGCATGAGCAGGCGATCAAACCCGACCGCCACGCCCGCGCAGTCCGGCAGGCCGTGCACCAGCGCGGCGAGCAGGCGCTCATCGGCGGGAAGCTCAGGCTTGCCCCCATGGCGGCGCGCTGCGTTGTGGGCGCTGAAGCGCTGGCGCTGCTCGGCGGCGTCGCCCAGCTCGTGAAAGCCGTTGGCAAGCTCGATGCCGTTGAGATACAGCTCGAAGCGCTCGGCTACCAGGTAATCTTCTCCGGGTACGGCGGAGAGGCGGGCCAGCGCCGCCTGCGAGGCCGGATAGCCATGAATAAAGCACAAGCGCCCCTGTCCCAGATGCGGCTCGACGCAATGCGTGAGCAGGGCGTCGAGCAGCGCATCGCGCCCGGCAAGCTCGCACACCGCACCATGCGCGCGCAGCGCGGCCTGCAGATCATCAAGCGCCGCACGGTGCGGGTCCACGCCGGCGTGACGCAAAAAGGCCTGTTGATAACTCAAGCGCTCGCTTGGGGCGAGTGAAACATGATCGCTTAACAGCATGCTCACCAGCTCGTCCACCTCGTCCATCAGCCGCCGGTGGTCAAAACCGGGGCGATACCACTCGACCAGGGTGAATTCGGGATTGTGCAAACGCCCGGCTTCGCCGTCGCGGAACGCCTTGCAGATTTGATAAATCGGACCGGCGCCCGACGCCAGCAGGCGCTTCATGGCGAACTCGGGCGAGGTTTGCAGATACAGGGTTGCGCCATGCGGGGCGCCGGGGCCGGTGTAGCGCGTGCTCAGGCTGTCGAGGTGGGGGTCGCACACGGTGTGCGCGCCGAGCAGGGGGGTGTCCACCTCCAGCACGCCGCGCGCGGCGAAAAAGGCGCGGATTTGCGTGAGTATCCGCGCGCGCAGGCGCAGGGTGTCAAGTGATGCGCTGGGACGCCAGTCAGGGTTCAGGGTCACGAGTACGTGCCCGGCGACAAGCCACTACTCTTTGGCGCGCGACACGTATTCGCCGGTGCGGGTGTCTATCTTGAGCAGGTCGCCGGTCTCGATGAACAGCGGCACGCGCACCACCGCCCCGGTCTCCATTGTGGCCGGTTTGCCGCCGCCGCCGCTGGTGTCGCCGCGCACGCCAGGATCGGTGTCAACCACCTTGAGCAGCACGAAGTTGGGCGGGCTGACCATGAGCGGCACGTTGTTCCACAGTGTCACCGAGCAGATGTCCTGCTCCTTGAGCCATTTCCTTGCGTCGCCGACTACGTTACTATCCGTACTGTATTGTTCGAATGTGTCCGGCATCATGAAGTGCCAGAATTCACCGTCGTTATACAGATACTGCATCTCCTGGTCCACCACGTCCGCTCCCTCCAGGGTGTCGCCTGACTTGAAGGTGCGCTCGATGACGCGGCCGGTCTTGAGGTTGCGCAGCTTGACGCGGTTAAACGCTTGCCCCTTGCCGGGCTTGACGAATTCGTTTTCCAGGATCGCGCACGGGTCGTTGTCCAGCATGACCTTGAGTCCCGTCCGGAATTCGTTGGTGCTGTAGGTTGCCATGGTGTGGGCTCAGGTGAAGAAGATTAAATTTTAGAGGCGCACATGATAACGCAAATGTCCCTCGCTGTGCAGCGCCCGCTGTGGCAGGCCGAGCTGGCGCGCGCGGTGAGCAGCCCGGCGGAACTGCTCGCCCTGCTGGATTTGCCCGTGAGCCTGTTGCCGGGCGCGGCGCGCAAGGATTTTCCCCTGCGCGTGCCGCGCGGCTATGTGGCGCGCATGAAACCGGGCAACCCGCACGATGCGCTGCTGCGCCAGGTGCTGCCGGTGGATGAGGAAGGGTTGAGCGCGGAGGGCTTTACCCCTGACGCCTTGGGCGAGCACCAGGCCATGCCGGTGGCCGGTCTGTTGCATAAATATCACGGGCGCGCGCTCTTGGTGACCACCGGCGCCTGCGCCGTGCACTGCCGTTATTGTTTCCGCCGCCATTTCCCCTACGCCGAGGCCAACCCGGCCCCGGAGCAATGGCGCGCGGCACTGGATTATCTGGCTCAGGATGCTTCGATCAGCGAAATGATCTTGAGCGGCGGCGATCCCTTGTCCCTGCCCGATACGCGGCTCGCGTCTCTGGCGGAGCGGCTGGCGGCGGTTCCGCACCTTGACACGCTGCGTATCCACACCCGCCTGCCCATCGTGCTGCCGGAGCGGGTGGACGACGCGCTGCTCAACTGGCTCACCGGCACGCGCTTGAAACCGGTCATGGTGGTGCACGCCAATCACGCGCAGGAACTGGACGGCGCGGTGCGCTCGGCGCTCGGCAAGCTGGTGCGGGCGGGCGTCACGTTGTTCAATCAGTCGGTGCTGCTGAGGGGCGTCAACGACAGCGTGGAAGCGCTGGCCGCCTTGAGCCGGGGCTTGTTCGATGCCGGGGT
This sequence comes from Gammaproteobacteria bacterium, assembly GCA_003599485.1. Classification (GTDB taxonomy): domain Bacteria; phylum Pseudomonadota; class Gammaproteobacteria; order SURF-13; family SURF-13; genus SURF-13. Next base: position 7,117 of record QZKM01000049.1, on the reverse strand, counting down.
CACGCCCTATTATCTGCACCTTTTGGACCGCGTGCGGGGTACGGCGCACTTCGAGGTCGGCGAAACGCGCGCCAGGGAATTGATTGCCGGAGTGCGGGCGCGCCTGCCGGGTTATCTGGTTCCGCGCCTGGTGCGCGAGATCGCGGGCGCTCCGGCCAAGCAGCCGCTGGCGCAATCCGGCGCGCTGTAGTTCAACATTTTTGCGCCGGTATCAGTACTGGGTTTATGTATATATTGAAGGGTAATGGCCGTTGAAGCAGGAAAACATCTTACGGCTGTTGATTATTGACGACTCCTCGAACGACGCGGAGCTCACGGTGGCCATGCTGCGCCGCGCCGGGCACGGCGTGCGCGCGCTGCGCGCGGCCGCGCTGGATGATTTCAAAAAGGCGCTCGATGAGCAACCGCTGGACTTGATCCTGTGCAACCCGCTTACCTCGCGCTTGAGCGCCGCCCAGGCGCTCACCCTGCTGCGCGAATCGGGCAAGGACATCCCGCTCATCGTGACCGCCGAGAGCCCGGACCAGGCGCAGGTCTGCGAACTGCTGCAAGCCGGGGCGCGAGACGTGGTGCCCAAGGAGCAGGTGGAACGCCTGCAGTACGTGGCGGCGCGCGAACTTGCCGATCTGGATCTGCGTCGCGCGTACCGGCGCTGCGAGACGGGACTGCGCGAGGCCGAGAAACGCTGCCGTTCGCTGCTCGACAGCTCGCGCGACGCCATCGCCTACGTGCACGAGGGTATGCACAGCTACGCCAACAGCGCCTATCTCAACCTGTTCGGCTATCACAACGTCGAAGAGCTGGAGGGCGTGCCCATCATGGATATGGTGGCGCCCAGCGACCACTCCCTGTTCAAGGAGTTCCTGCGCAGCCACGCGCGCGGTGGCGGACAGGCGAACGGCGTGAGCGTGTCCAGCGCCTTGGAGGTCAAAGGACTGCATACCAGCGGCAGGGAATTCAACATCCACATGGAATTCAGCCCCGCGAGCATCGAGGGCGAGTCCTGTACCCAGGTGGTGGTGCATGATTTGTCGGAGAACGAGGAGGTCGAGAAAAAGCTCAAGGCATTGAAACGGCAAGACCTGCTTACCGGGCTGTACAACCACCCGTATTTCCTGGAGTTACTGGACGCCGCCGTGGCCGGCGCGGTCAACGGCAAGGGTAACAGCGCCCTTTTATACATCGAGCTGGATGATTTTCAGGCTATCAAGGATAAAGCCGGCATCGCGGCAACCGACATGGTGCAGAGTGACGTCGCCGCCCTGTTACGCGGCAAGGTGAGCGAGGCGGACAGTCTGGCGCGGTTTGGTGATGCGTTGTTTGCCGCGCTGTTGCCGAATAAAACCATGGAGCACGCGCAGCAAATAGGCGAGGCCGTGCGTCAAGCCGTCGGCGACACGATTTTTGACGCCGCCGGGCAATCGGTGACCGCCACCTGCAGCGTCGCCGTCACGCTGATCGGCGAGCGCAGTAACAACAGCCGCGAGGTACTGGAACAGGCGAACCGGGCCTGCGCCGCGGCCAAGGCCATGGGCGGCAACCGGGTGCAGGTGTATAACCCCGCCTTGGGAGACCGCCGCCTGCGCGCGGATTTACGCGAGATGGTGGGACGGGTGCAAGATGCGTTGCAGCACAACCGGTTCCGTCTGGTGTTCCAGCCCATCGTCAGTCTGCGCGGCGATCCTGGCGAAAATTACCAGGTGTTGCTGCGTATGCTTGACGAGCAGGACAAGGAGATTGAACCAGCCAGGTTTATGCCGGCGGTGGAGGCGGCCGAGCTTGAAGTGCAGGTTGACCGCTGGGTTATCGGACAGGCCATCCAGGCGCTGGCTGGCAAGCGCAAGAGCAGTGGCAAGACGCGCTTTTTCATCAAGCTGTTTGAAGATACGCTGCGCGATTCGGAGCTGTTATTATGGCTCAGCGAGTGTCTCAAGGCGGCGCGTCTGCCGGGCGATGCGTTGACTTTTGTCACCAGCGAAAGCAGCGCGGTGAACGCCCTGAAAGAGGCCAAGCTGCTGGCGCACGGTCTCAATGAATTGCGTTGCCGCTTTGCGCTGGATCACTTCGGTAAAAGCGCGGATGCCAGTTACCTGAAACACCTGCCGCTACACTATCTCAAGATAGATGGGGAATTTCTTGCCGATTTGGCGGGTAATCCCGTGCACCAGGCCAGGGTGAAGGCGATCAACGACATGGCGCACGGCATGAATCTGCTGACGGTCGCCGAGTGCGTGCAGGACGCGAGCACACTGGCCGTGCTCTGGCAGTACGGCGTGGACTTTGTGCAGGGCTACTATTTCCAGAAACCCGCCGACTCGCTCAACTACGACTTTACCGGAGAAGGCGGGTAAACCCCTCCGGCTTGATCACAGCAGGTGCGACACCAGGCCGTCGGCAAGTTTCGGCTCAAACCACGTGGATTTGGGCGGCATCAGCGCGTTGGCGTCCGCCACCGATATGAGTTGCTCCATGCGCGTCGGGTGGAGTGAGAAGGCGAGCGCCATCTCGCCGCTGTCCACGCGCCGCTCCAGCTCCTTCAAGCCGCGTATCCCGCCCACGAAGTCTATGCGCTGATCGCGCCGCGCGTCGCGGATGCCGAGCAAGGGTTCGACCACGTGCGCGTGCAGCAGGCTCACGTCCAGACGCGCCACCGGGTCGTGCTGCGGAACCAGTTCCGGCCTGAGATTGAGCCGGTACCACTGTGCTTCCAGATACAAGCCGAACTCACCCGGCTTGGCGGGCTGTACCGGCTCGCCAGCCGGCGTTACGCTGCAGCTTGTCTGCAACCGCTCCAGAAACGCCGCGCGCGTCAGGCCGTGCAGGTCCTTGATGACACGATGATAAGGCAGGATTTGCATCTGGTTGTCCGGGAAGGCCACGGCGAGAAAATAATTGTAGTTTTCCTCCCCGGTGTGGCGCGGATTGGCCTTGCGCCGCTCGCCCGCGATGCGCGATGCGGCGGCGCTGCGGTGATGCCCGTCGGCGATGTACAGCCGCTCGATGTTTTCAAACGCCGCGGTCAGTTGCTTGATCGCCGCGGCGTCGCTCATCATCCATAACGCATGACGAATGCCGTCATGCGCGCTGAAGTCGCAGTCCGGTCTGGTTTGCGTGTGAGCGGCGACGAGGTCGTCTATCGCCTTGGAACGCCGGTAGGTGAGCAGCGCCGGGCCGGTCTGCGCGTTGAGCGCCGCGATCTGGCGCACGCGGTCGTCTTCCTTGTCGGGGCGCGTCAACTCATGACGGCGAATGCGCCCACTGTCGTAGGCGGCCACGGAGGCCGCGGCCACCACTCCAGTTTGCGTGTGCGCACCCATGGTGAGGCGGTAGAGATAAAAGCACGGCGCGCCATCCTGCTGCAAAATACCCTTGTCGCGCATGGCGCGGAAATTCTCCACGCCCTTGGCGTACACCTCGTCGCTGTAGGGATCCACGCCGGGGGCAAGATCAATCTCCGGTTTGGAAATATGCAGAAAGCTCCATGGCTTGCCGGCGGCGAGCGCGCGCGCCTCGCTGCTGTTCACTACGTCATACGGCGGCGCCGCGACCTCGGCGGCGTAATCCGGGCGCGGGCGCAGGCCCGCGAAACTGCGCAACAACGGCATATTAAGCGATCCCCTGAAAACAAACGGCCCGCGTGTGCGGGCCGCTTTATTATAAATTATAAATGGGTGATTATTACTGGCTTTGCAGCGCCGCGATGCGCTCTTCCAGCGGCGGATGGCTCATAAACAGACGCTTCAAGCCCTGGCCGATACCGCCCGCGATGCCGAAGGCGGCCATTTGATCGGGCAGCGCCGCCGGTTCGTGCGCGGCCTTGAGGCGCTGCAGCGCGGCGATCATCTTGTGCCGCCCGGCCAGCGTGGCGCCGCCGCGGTCGGCGCGGAATTCGCGCTGGCGGCTGAACCACATCACGATGATCGAGGCCAGGATGCCAAGCACCACCTGTGCGATGATGGTGGTCACCCAGAACGCCGGCCCATGCCCGCGTTCGGTTTTAAACACCACCCGGTCCACCAGGTGGCCCACCACGCGCGACAGCACGATGACAAAGGTATTCACCACGCCCTGAATCAGCGCCAGCGTCACCATGTCGCCGTTCGCCACGTGGCTGATCTCGTGGCCCACCACCGCTTCGGCTTCATCCTGGCTCATGGAGCGCAGCAGGCCCGTGCTCACCGCCACCAGTGCGCTGTTACGCATCATACCGGTGGCGAAGGCGTTTACCTGCGGCGAGTCGAAAATCGCCACCTCCGGCATCCCGATGCCGGCTTCCTGCGCCTGACGGCGTACGGTTTCCACCAGCCAGACCTCGGTCGGGTTGCGCGGCTGTTCGATCACCCGCGCGCCGGTCAGGCGCTTGGCGGTCCACTTGGAGATGGCAAGTGAAATAAACGCGCCGCCCATGCCGAATACGGCGGCGAAGATCAGCAGTGAATTCATGTCGAGGCCCACGCCCTGCTGATCAAGGATGCGTTCCACGCCGAGAAGCTGCAGGACGATGCCGAGCACCAGCACCACCGCCAGGTTGGTGACCAGGAATAAAAAGATGCGCTTCATAAAGCTCCTTAAATTATAGGGGTAATCCGAACGCAGGCATTAGATAGTGTCTCAATCCTGAAAGTTCAAGTACCGGCTACCGCGGTCAATCCCGCTTCACGCTCAGCCGCTCGACGCGTTGTAAACCTCTAGGCAGCTTCAAGCCGCGCCGCGCGCGCTCGCCGCGGTAATGTTTGAGATCATCGTCCCTGAGCGTGAGGTGACGCGCACCGGCGTACACGGTGAGCGCCGCGCCCTTGGACAGCACCGTCATCGCCGCGACGAATTCCTCGCGCTTGGCGAGCAGCGCGGAGGGGATATTGATGAGCTTGACGCCCTTGCCCTTGGCCAGTTGAGGCACGTCGCGCAGCGGCGTGATGAGCAGATGTCCTTCGCGCGTGGCGAGCGCGGCGCGATCAGAGGCGAGGTCGCTGACCGGCGCAGGCGCCAGCGCCTGCGCGCCTTTGGGCACGCTGAGCACGCTCTTGCCGGTTTTGTTCTTGGTGATGAGATCAGAGAGCCTGGCGATAAAGCCATAACCCGCATCGCTGGCGAGCAGGTATAGATCATCCGGGTTGCCTATCAGCACGCCGGTGAAGGTCGCGCCGGGCGGGGTTTGCAGACGCCCGGTGAGCGGCTCGCCCTGGCCGCGCGCCGAGGGCAGGGTGTGGGCGGGCAGCGCGTAGCAGCGCCCGGTGGAATCCATGAACACCGCAAGCTGGTTGCTGCGCCCCTCTGCCTGCGCCTTGAAGCCGTCACCGGCTTTGTAGGCGAGCGCCGCGCCGTCCACCTCGTGCCCCTTGGCCGCGCGCACCCAGCCCTGCCCAGACAGCACCACGGTCACCGGCTCGGCGGCGATGAGTTCGGTTTCGGAAATCGCCTGCGCCGCCTCGCGTTCCACGATGGGCGAGCGGCGCTTGTCGCCGTAGTGTTCCGCGCACTCGCTGATCTCCTTGTGCAGCAGCTTTTTCATCAGCGCCCTGGAGGCGAGCGTCTTTTCCAGCGCCGCGCGTTCCTCGCCGAGATTTTTCTGCTCGGTCTTGATCGTCATCTCTTCCAGTTTGGCGAGGTGGCGCAGTTTCAATTCCAGTATCGCCTCGGCCTGTATCTCGCTCAATTTGAATTTCTTCATGAGCTTTTGCCTGGGCTCATCCTCGCGCCGGATGATGGCGATGATCTCGTCAATGTTCAGAAACGCGATACGCAAGCCTTCCAGGATGTGCAGCCGCGCCAGCACCTTGTCGAGGCGGAACTGCAAGCGCCGCCGCACCGTCTCGGTGCGGAACGTCAGCCACTCGCTCAACACGCCGAGCAGATTCTTCACGCGCGGCTTGCCGTCCAGCCCGATCATGTTCATGTTCACGCGGTAGCTGCGTTCGAGATCGGTGGTGGCGAACAGATGGTTCATCAATTCATCCGCGTCCACGCGGCTGGAACGCGGCACGATCACCAGGCGCGTCGGGTTTTCGTGGTCCGACTCGTCGCGCAGGTCTTCCACCAGGGGAAGTTTTTTGGCGTTCATCTGCTGCGCGATCTGTTCCAGCACCTTGGCGCCGGAGACTTGATAGGGCAGGGCGGTGATGACGATGCCGCCTTCCTCGCGCTCGTAACGCGCGCGCAGGCGGATGGAGCCGTTGCCGGTTTCGTACATGCGCCGGATTTCCGCGCGCGGCGTGATGATCTCGGCCTCGGTGGGAAAATCCGGGCCGCGCACGTGTTTGCACAACTCCTTCACGCTCGCCTTGGGGTCCTCCAGCAGGTGCAGGCAGGCGGCGGCGATTTCGCGCAGGTTGTGCGGCGGGATGTCGGTGGACATCCCCACCGCGATGCCGCTCGCGCCGTTCAACAACACGTGCGGCAGGCGCGCCGGCAGCATCTTTGGCTCCTGCAGCGTGCCGTCGAAGTTCGGCGTCCAGTCCACCGTGCCCTGCTCCAGCTCGGCCAGCAACAGCTCGGAAACGCGCGTCAGGCGCGCCTCGGTGTAACGCATCGCGGCGAACGAATGCGGATCGTCCGGCGAGCCCCAGTTGCCCTGCCCGTCTATCAGCGGGTAGCGATAGGAAAAATCCTGCGCCATCAGCACCATCGCCTCGTAACAGGCGAGATCGCCGTGCGGGTGGAACTTGCCCAGCACGTCGCCCACGGTGCGCGCGGATTTCTTGTGTTTCGACGCGGCGGACAGGCCGAGCTCCGACATCGCATAAATGATGCGCCGCTGCACCGGCTTTAAACCGTCGCCGATGTGCGGCAGCGCGCGGTCCAGAATCACGTACATCGAATAATCCAGATACGCCTTCTCGGTGAAACTGGCGAGCGGCAGGCGTTCGACGTTGGGGTCCTTGAGTTCCGTGGTCGCGGTCATAATAGTTTGGGCTGTGGTTTCGAGCGGAGGCCCGGCAGGTATTTTGCCCGATTTCCGGGGTAGACTGTACAGGGAAATGGAGGACGTGCCATTTTCCGTGCCAAGGGGCCTCTGATCAATTCGTCATTCCGGGCCCCCGCCTACGCGGGGGCAGGCTCTGCGCAGCGGAGACCCGGAATCCAGTGCCTACATTTCAGCGGCTTACTGGGTTCCCGC
>QZKM01000040.1 GCA_003599485.1 Gammaproteobacteria bacterium | reverse complement strand
GTTTTACCGCCGTTTCAGCATGCCCGACACGGCGGACTCGGAACGCATCTCGGCCACCGGCAAGAACGGCGTGCTGGAGATCGTGATCCCCAAGCACGAACGCGTGCAGCCGCGTAAAATCCAGGTACGCGTGCAGTAATTCAGTCTCGTTGAAGTCCCCCGCGCTTTGCGCGGGGGGCGTGCACCTGCGCATGAGTGAACTTTCTTTGCGCCCGCTTTTCTAAAGAATACGCAAGAAAAATCAGCCCCGGTCATCCGCGTGTCCGCGGATTTGTCCGCCTCTTAAGGAAGCCCTATGAAATCGAATTACTCTCGCCTGCTGTCCGGCGCGCTGCTTGCCCTGTGCCTTGCGGCCGGCGGCGCCTACGCCGCGTTGCCGGCCGTTGACAGTCAAAACCAGCCCCTGCCCACGCTCGCGCCCATGATCGAGCAGGCCACGCCCGCGGTGGTGAACATTTCCACGCGCGGCAGGGTGGCGGTGCAAAACCCGCTGTTGAGTGACCCGTTTTTCCGCCGCTTCTTCGGCCTGCCGAACATGCCGCTCGAACGCGAAACGCAAAGCCTGGGCTCCGGCGTGATTATAGACGCCGAGCGCGGTTACGTGCTGACCAACGCCCACGTCATCGCCAACGCCACGGAGATCAGCGTCACGCTGCGCGACCGGCGCACGCTCAAGGCCAAGGTGATCGGCGCCGATCCGGAAACCGACGTGGCGGTGATTCAGATTCCGGCCGGGAACCTGAAGGCCCTGCCGGCGGGCGATTCATCCAGGTTGCGCGTAGGCGACTTTGTAGTGGCCATCGGCAACCCCTTCGGCCTGGGCCAGACCGTCACCTCCGGCGTGGTGAGCGCGCTGGGACGCAGCGGGCTCGGCATCGAGGGCTACGAGGACTTCATCCAGACCGACGCCTCCATCAACCCGGGTAATTCCGGCGGCGCGCTGGTCAATCTGCGCGGCGAACTGGTCGGCATCAATACCGCGATCCTCTCCCCCGCCGGCGGCAACGTCGGCATCGGCTTCGCCATTCCCATCAACATGGCGCAAAGCATCAGCCGTCAATTGATTGAGTTCGGCAAGGTCAAGCGCGGACGGCTCGGCCTTCAGGTGCAGGACTTGACTCCCGATCTGGCGCAGGCCTTCAACATCGCGCCCGGTGCGGCGCTGCAGGGTGCGCTCGTCACCCAGGTGCTGAAAGGCTCGCCGGCGGACAAGGCGGGCATCAAACCGGGCGACATCGTAAACGCGGTGAACGGTCAGCCGGTGCGTGATGCGGGAAGCCTGCGCAACGTCATAGGGCTGTTGCGCGCGGGCGAAAAGGTCAGGCTCGATATTTTGCGTGACGGCAAGACGCGCGGTGTCGAAGTGCTGGTGAAAGAAGCCGAGCAGGAATCGCGTGTGGGCGAGCAGCATGCAGACCCGCGTCTCGCGGGCGTGGTGTTCGGCGCGGTGGAAGAAGGCTCGCCGCTGTACGGCAAGATCGAGGGCATCCCGGTGATGGACGTGGACCCCAACAGCCGCGCCGCGCAGGCCGGCCTGCGCCCGGGCGATCTGCTGGTTTCGATCAACCACAAGCCGGTGCGCACGCCGGACGACCTGGTGAACGTCACGCAAAAGGACAAAGGCCCGCTGCTGTTCAACGTGCGCCGCGACGGCGCGGCGCTGTTTATCGTCATCCGTTAGCTTTGTTTTTCCTGAGGCGCGCCTCCAGCATGTGCGGCATGCGCGCAGCGTATTGCGCGGCGGCCTCGGCGGCGTGATAGTACACGCGCGCCTTGCGCATGTCCCCCGCCTTTTTCGCCGCCGCGCCCTTGGCTTGCAGGTCCTTTGCGAACGCGATCATGTCCTGAATCAGTTGCTCATCCCGGGCGCGGTCTTTAAATAACCCCTCGTCCTGGTGCTCCTCCAGCTCGCCCTGCGCCCACCCGATTAAAACGCTCACCGACTCCGCCATTTCCCGCTCCGGGTCTTGCGCTAGGTAGCTGAGCGCCGGGCCTTCCTCCCCGGCGTTGACTGTGCCGGTAAATGCCAAACTGATAACGCCTATAATAATAAACGCGGGTATGTTTCGTTTCATATTTGTGCTCCTTTTGCAATAAGTGTCATCATTTCAAAAAAGAAACACGGGGCGCGTTGCACGCCCCGTATCACCCAGCGAGAGCAATCGCTAAAACCCGTAACCTGTCCGCTTCAGCATCCCTCCGGCGGCAAGTATCGTTTGGTATTAATGGCGGCTTTGCTTCAGGTGCCTCAACCACATCCCTATGCCGCTCGCCGCCAGCACGAGAAACAGGACAGCGCCGATATCAACCGCCACCCTGCCCGCACCGCCCATAATGCGGCCACTGTGCAGGTCGAGCAGAACCCGCTCCAATGACAAACCCTTGCCACGATAGGCCTCTATTAATTGATCATGCAGGCCGCGCGGAAGCGTGCCGGGTTCAGCCCAATAGGCGTCCACCGGCGCAGGCGCACGCCCGTCTTTCTTGCCCTCTTCCCACTTCAGCAAATCTTTGTCAGCCAGGTAATCGCCATGGCTGGCGCGCACCACCAGGGTTTCATCCTTGACGCCGATGAGCCGCGTCCCGGCGGGCGCGCCCTGGGCTCCGCCCAGTGTTTCAAGCAGTTCGCCCGATAAGTCAAACAGCATTAAATACCCTTCGATCGCAACGACTACCCGGTCCGCCAGCGCAACCGCTCCCAATAAGCGGCCGGGCGCGTCAACGGCAAGCTCGCGTTCATCAAAATACAGTCGCTCGCCCAGCTGGCTGATCCAGTGGCCGCCAGCCTCGTAGCTCAGCGGTTTGCCGGGCGGGCTTATACCGTACCAATCCAGGAGCGCGTCGGAGCGGACATAACTGGAATCCAGGCCCAGCTCCTCCGTGTGGTTGAGCAGTAATCCGGTTACGGACAGCAGAACGGCGAAGAGGGCGACGGCGACGCCAAGGCGCCGATGCCACCTGCGCAAGTATTTAACGAGGTGATGTTTGGCCGGTGACATCGGCTTGCTCTCTTTGCTGATGCAGGTAAAGAGCCAGGCGCGCAAGCTTGGTCAGGGCGCGCGTGGACAAGGTCGCCCCCGAGACACCGTCAATGTTCCGGTCTAACTGACCGTCTTCGCCCAGGCTGGCGCCCTTGAACTGATCCGTAAAAAAGGGATAACGCACTTCCGAACCCCGGCTTTCACGAAAAATAAGTACTTTTATCAACTCAAGCTTGCCTTTATCAACGACCAGCCCGACCGTGATGGGGCGCTCCTTGCCAATCTCCTCGAGTATCCACACCGTCCTGTCCTCATGCTGCCAATAACGCACACGCCCGGCGCCGAGCTTGTGACCGAGTATCTCGCGGATTTGTTTCTGCTCGTCCTCAGAAATCTGCAATAAGCTTGGCGGGGGCGCCTTGCCGGAAAAGACTTCGCTGATAAAGTCCTCCGGGTCCTGATATACGCCTCGCGCCCATACGGCTGGCGCAATCAGTATCCATATCAGCAAGACACAAAACCAGCGTGACATTCGAATCATTTCAAAGACACCTTGTGCGGCCTCATTTTAATAAAATAGGGGGCGCACTGAGCGCCCCACTTAAAAGGAGAGAACCGGATGAACGTCAAAACTGATAACCCACCCCCAGGTTAAATCCATCATCGTTGGCGGCGCCGGACTGTTTCTGGACGTCAAACTTCAGCACCACATCTTCGTGCGGCCAGTAATTCAGGCCCACATCCACCTGCTTGTTTTCCGTATCCGCCGTGCTGCCGCTCCCTGCATTGTTATCCCACACGTTGTAGCGGGCGAAGAGCCCGAGTTTGCTTGTAAGCTTGTATGAAGGCTCGATATACCAGCCAAACTGCTCGTCCCGTCCTGGCGACGCGCCGCTGGCCGGCCCTGTGCCATCCAGGTTCCATGCGGCATACAGCGCCCGCAATCCGACCGGTCCCCGGCTCAGCACCGCGTGCGTCTCAAACAGTGTGGCGCTGGAGGCGGTGCCCGCCGCGCCCGTACCTTGTGTAAGGTCACTCTGATACTGTGCTGTGGCGGCAAGCTCTACGCCCGGCAGCCCGGTCCATTTGATGCGCCCTGTGAGCGCGCTGTCATTGGCCTTGGCTAGAGATACCTTCTGGCGGCCGTTACGAATCTTGTAAGCATTCGAACCGGTGGTTGGCGTCTCGAGACCGGAGGTCAGGTCCACGCTATATCCCCAGCCGGGAGCAAACTCCCCGGAGACACCGGCGCCTGCTTCCCACCACGTGGTGGGAATGATGTTGGACTCAACCGGATTGCGCTCTACGCCATAAAAGGTTGTCGGCTCATGGGTTTCATTGATGATCCCTGCCGGCACCAGAAACAGACCGGCGCGGGCCGTATGTTGCTCCGCGATATCAAACTCCACATAGGCCTGCTCCAGTTCGACTTCGCCTGCCAGTGGATCGCCATCGCTCTCTACACCGCCGTGTTCAACCTCCAGCTCCGAGAAAAAGCGCACACGATCAGAAAATTCGTGCCCCAAAAATAATACAAAGCGGTGAAAGTCTATCTCGTTTTTGCTGTCCAGGTTATTGTAATGCAGCTCACCATACCCCCCGAGCCTGGTCTTGTCCGCCCAGGAAGGGCCACTGGCGGCCTGCTGCGCGGCCTGTTGCTCCACGGCCTCACTGGTAACCTCTACCTTTTGCTCGGTATTCTTTTGCTGCGCCTTGAGTTGTTCCAGCTCCCTTTGTTGCGTCTGGATAATCTCCCACATCTCTTCCATGGTCTTCGGAGCGGTCGCGGCCTGTACCGGCAATGCGGACGCAAGGGTTAGCCCAACCACTCCTATGATCTTGACCAGAGTTTTGCCTTTAGACTGTTTTTGCTTCATGACTATTTCTCCTAATGTATATCCCAGAAAACACGTTTTTTCTCCTCTCTTCCCTTCTAAACCAAGCGCCGGGTATGGATAATAAACTTAATGAGAATGATTTGCAATAGCATTTATATAATTCATTTATGTCCCGCCTACAGAACAGCGGGGGCAGCAAGGTGAGAGCTTGCAATTTAAATATAAATGATTATCATTTACACTAAGATAGCTTGTTTTGCTCACGTGGGAACCGTTCATGCGTTACAGCATCAATGCCTGGCTGGAAAACGGCGCGCCTCGCCTGCAACTGGTGGACGAACGAGGAGCGGTGCGCCTGGATTGGATTTGCCGGGAAGATGCCGGGCGTGACTGCGCGGCGCGCACCGAGCTCCAGCGCCTGTTCAAGGACTTGTTTCTCCTTGCCGGCATGACGCGGGTGTGCGAGGTCGGTATCGTTGGCCCGGCGTTGACTGATGCGTGTCTGACTTGCGGCGAATGCGCGCCAGAGCCCACGCGCCGTAGTGTGTGGGCGCAAAATCCTGCTAAGAATCCCGGAGCTTAGCGCTTTAGCGCTGAAGACGGTAAGCAACCGGAATGGTAAGCGTCGCCCGCTGCCAACAGCACCGATGACGGTCTTGGTCACTCCTGCCCCTCCCGGCCACTGCACCGAACAAAGTAAGGAGAGTGGAGAGTGCTTCAACGCCTCCATCCACCGCCACAACAGGTCGGCCAGCCAGGCCCAGGCCGGTTTGTTACGACCCCATGGCGGAGAGGGTGGCGGGAGACCGCTAGAGCGGCTTAACGACGGCGAGAATGACGATCGTGAACAGCAACAGCACCGGGGCTTCGTTGACCCAGCGGTAAAACGTGTGGCTGCGGCGGTTGCGCTCGTGCTTGAAGTCCAGCATGAGCTTGTAGCAATAGAGGTGATAGGCGATGAGCAGCAGCACCAAAAATAATTTGGTATGCAGCCAGACCTGGTGAGAGTAAAGCGCCCAGGCGTAGTCCCACAGCATCCACAGACCGAGCAGGATGGTCAGAATGGCCCACGGCGTGATGAAGAAGAATAATTTACGCTCCATGACTTTGAAGCGCTCGTTGCCGGCGGCGTCGGTGGTCATGGCGTGATAGACGAACAGGCGCGGCAGATAAAACAGGCCCGCGAACCAGGCGGTCATGAAGATGAGGTGCAGCGCCTTGACCCAGGCCACGCGGGGTTACAGCCTGGCGAGGGGTGGGGCGGGCAGCAGGGAGAGGATTTGCGCGCGCAGTTCGGCCATGTCCATGCGGCCTTGCGCGCGGCGCACGATTGCGCCGTCCGGGCTGAGCAGGAAGCTGGTGGGCGTGATGCGCACGTCGCCGAAGGCGCGCGTGGCGCTGCCATCGTGATCGAGCGCGATGAGATAAGGCAATTGCCGCGCCCGCACCAGCGCGGCGACGTCGGCGGGCGGATCGTACGGCATGGCGACGGCAAGGATTTCAAAGCCGCGCGGCTTCAGTTCGCGGTAAAGCTCCACCAGGTGCGGCATTTCGCTCACGCAGGTGGTACACGTGGTGGCCCAGAACGTGACCAGCACCGGCTTGCCTTGCAGCGCGGCAAGCGGCATGGGACTGCCGTCGAGCAGGCTGAGCTGCAACTCCGGCGCGCGCGCGGCGGAAGTGCTCCACAAATACGCCAGCGCGCCGAGCAACAGCAGGACAAAAAAGCCGCCGAGGGTCAGGCTGCGCCGGTTCATGCGTTAAACATCCAGATTGGCGACGAGCAGCGCGTTTTTCTCGATGAAGTCGCGCCGCGCCTCCACCTGGTCGCCCATCAGGGTGGTGAAGATATCGTCGGTAGCCACCGCATCCTCGATCTGCACCCGCAACATGCGCCGGGTTGCGGGGTTCATGGTGGTTTCCCACAGCTGCTCCGGGTTCATCTCGCCGAGACCCTTGTAGCGCTGCACGGTGAGGCCGCGCCGCGCTTCTTCCATCAACCACTCCAGCGCCTGCTTGAAGCTGTCCACCGGCTGGCTGCGCTCGCCGCGCACGGCCTGGGCCCCGGGGCCGATCAACTGGCGCAGTTCCGCGCCGAGTTGCGCCAGGCTGCGGTATTCTTCCGAGTTGAACAGGTCGGCGGCGAGCGCCTGGCTGTATACCACGCCGTGCTTGACGATGCGTGCCAGCGCCTGGTATTGCCCCGCCACGCGCGCCAGCCTGATCTCGTAGCGTGCCTGGCCCTGGGCGTTGCACTGCTGCTCCAGCTGCGCGAACCAGCCGGGCGCGGCGGCCTCGTCCTGCAGCGCTTCAGGCAGCAGCCGCGGCAGATGCAGCATGCACTCCAGCAGCAGCGGATCGTAGCGGCGCGCCAGGCGTTGCAGGGTGTTTTGCAGCGCATCGTAGCGGCGCGCCACCGCCTCCAGTGCGGCGCCGCGCAGCGGCTCTGCGCCCGCGCGCGGAATGAGCGCGGCGTCTTCCAGTGCGGTGTGCATCAGATATTCGGCCATCTCGGCGTCGTCCTTGACGTAACGCTCCTGCTTGCCGCGTTTGACCTTGTACAGCGGCGGCTGGGCGATGTAGACGTGGCCGCGCTCGATCAGTTCCGGCATCTGGCGGTAAAAGAAGGTCAGCAGCAGGGTGCGGATATGCGAGCCGTCCACGTCGGCGTCGGTCATGATGATGATGCGATGGTAGCGCAGCTTGTCCGGACTGTAGTCCTCGCGCCCGATGCCACAGCCGAGTGCGGTGATGAGCGTGGCCACCTCGGCCGAGGACAGCATCTTGTCGAAGCGCGCGCGCTCCACGTTCAAAATTTTGCCCTTCAACGGCAGGATCGCCTGACAGCGCCGGTCGCGCCCCTGCTTGGCCGAGCCGCCGGCCGAGTCGCCCTCGACCAAGAACAGTTCTGACAGGCTGGGGTCTTTCTCCTGGCAGTCGGCGAGCTTGCCGGGCAGGCCCGCCGGGTCGAGCGCGCCCTTGCGCCGCGTCATCTCGCGCGCCTTGCGCGCCGCCTCGCGCGCGCGCGCGGCCTCCATCACCTTGCCGATGATGGCCTTGGCCTCGGCCGGATTTTCCAGCAGAAACTCTTCCAGCTTCTCGCCCAGCACCGATTCCACCACCGGCTTGACCTCGGACGACACCAGCTTGTCCTTGGTCTGGGAGGAAAACTTGGGGTCCGGCACCTTGACCGAGAGCACGGCGGTGAGGCCCTCGCGCGCGTCGTCGCCGGTCAGCGCGAGCTTTTCCTTCTTGGCCTCGCGCTCCACGTAGTGATTGATGGTGCGCGTGAGCGCGGCGCGGAAGCCGGCCAGGTGGGTGCCGCCGTCGCGCTGCGGGATGTTGTTGGTGAAACAGAACATGCTCTCCTGATAGGAGTCGTTCCACTGCAGCGCCGCTTCCACCACCACCCCGTCACGCACCGTGTTTACATAGCATGCCTTGGGGTGGATCGGGGTTTTGTTGCGGTTGAGGAACTCGACGAAGGCGCGGATGCCACCCTGGTATTCGAACACGTCTTCCTTGCCGCTGCGCTCGTCCAGCAGACGGATGCGCACGCCGGAGTTTAAAAACGACAGCTCGCGCAGGCGCTGGGCCAGGATGTCGTAGTGGAAGTCAATGTTGGTGAAGATGGCCGGGCTGGGCTTGAAATACACCTCGGTGCCGCGCTGCAGGCTCTCGCCGACAACCTTGAGCGGCGCCTTGGGCACGCCGAGGTGGTATTCCTGCTGGTGTTTTTTGCCGTCGCGGTGGATGGTGAGGCGCAGCACGTCGGACAGGGCGTTCACCACCGACACGCCCACGCCGTGCAGGCCGCCGGACACCTTGTACGAGTCGCTGTCGAATTTGCCGCCGGAGTGCAGCGTGGTCATGATGACTTCGGCGGCGGAGACGCCTTCTTCTTGGTGGATGTCCACCGGGATGCCGCGCCCGTTGTCGGTGACGCTCACCCCGCCGTCGGTGTGGAGGGTGACCGTGACCTCGGTGCAGTAGCCGGCCAGCGCCTCGTCCACCGCGTTGTCCACCACCTCGAACACCATGTGGTGCAAACCGGTGCCGTCATCGGTGTCGCCGATGTACATGCCGGGGCGCTTGCGCACCGCGTCCAGTCCCTTGAGGACCTTGATACTGGTGGAGTCGTAGATGGCGGCTGGCTGGTTCATTTAGAAAGTCTGCAACAGGATAAATTATAGCCGATTTTCGCCCTGCTGTCGCCAGTTTTGGCGCCGCGCTGACCGATGTTCCACGTGGAACATCGGGACAATATCGCGGCCTGTGCCTGCCTGTATGCCGCACGCAGACAGACCTGCCCGCTGCTACAGCCGCATCGGCATCACAACATACTTGCAGCCGTCCGTTTCCACCCCCTCGATCTGGGCGCTGCTGTTGCTGTCGGTGAGATAAATGCGCACCTTTTCCTGGCTTATCGCGTTCAATGCATCAAGCAGATAGTTGGCATTGAACCCGACCTCGATCGGTTCACCCTGATAGTCTATGGCGATGTCCTCTTCCGCCTCTTCCTGCTCCGGGTTATGCGTGTGCAGATGCAGCTCGCCCGGCTTGAATTGCATGTGCACGCTGCGGAATTTCTCATTGGACAGCACCGAGGTGCGCACCAAGGCCTGGCGCAGCGGTTCGCGCGCCGCCTCGATTACCTTATCATCCATGCGCGGCAGCACCCGCTGATAGTCGGGGAAACGGCCGTCTATCAATTTGGAGGTCAGTGTCACCGCGCCGACGACAAACCTGGCATGGTTGCCGGTGATCTGCACCGTCACTTCGCCTTCCTGCTCCTGCAGGACGCGTTGCAGCTCCAGTACACCCTTGCGCGGCAGAATGACCTGTTTATCTTGCTTGCACGGATGCCGGGCCTGCGTGTCGCACAGCGCCATGCGGTGGCCGTCCGTAGCGACGGTTATCATGCGCTCCGGCTTGAGCTCGATGAGCATGCCGTTGAGGTAATAGCGCACATCCTGTTGCGCCATGGCGAACTGTGTGCGCTCCAACTGGCGGCGCAGCTGCGCCTGCGGCACGGTAAACTCCGCCTCCGGCTGGAGCTGCTCCAGCGCCGGAAACTCCGCAGCAGGTAAAGTCGCAAGCGCAAACCGTCCCTTGCCGCTGCGCAGCACTCCACGCTCTTTTTCCACACTGAGCTCGACTGCGGCCCCGTCTGGCAAGGCGCGGCAGATATCCAGCAGCTTGCGTGCGGGAAGAGTAGCTTTTCCTGTCTCAGAGGGTTTATCCAGTGGAACAGTGACTATCAACTCCACCTCAAGGTCTGTCGCCGTGACCGTCATGTTGTCCTTCTCCACCGCGACCAGAATATTTGACAAGATGGGCAAGGTTTGTTTGCGTTCCACCACGCCGCTTACAAGCTGAAGCGGGCGCAGCAGTATGTCGCGTGTAAGTATAAGTTTCATTTACTTTAACCTTTAGTTATTGATTATTGGCCGTTGTTCTGAGTAACCTTAATAACTACTTTTAAATCAATGTGTTGTGAAGCAGTAAAGCTGTGGATAATCATTCCATATTACCTTGTTTTCTGTGGATAGAAAATGCCTGAAAATTCCACTCGAAGTTATCCACAGCATATTCACGTCAAGAGGTCAGGATACGCACAAGCACAGAATATTCCTCTGCGAGCCGCGTATCTCTTTCCTTCAGTTCGCAAACTTTGCGGCAGGCGTGCAACACCGTGGTATGGTCGCGCCCGCCAAAGGCGCGCCCGATCTCGGGTAAACTGTTGTGGGTAAGATCCTTGGCCAGCGCCATAGCGACCTGGCGCGGGCGCGCCACGTTGCGTGTGCGGCGGGGAGAGTTAAGGTCCGCCACGCGCATTTTGTAGTAGTCTGCCACGGTCTTCTGGATGTTTTCTATCGAGACCAGCTTGTCCTGCAACGCCAGTAAATCGCGCAAGGCCTCCTTGGTAAGATCCAGAGAAACCGGGCGATGGGTAAAGCGCGCGTTGGCGATCACGCGACGCAACGCCCCCTCCAGCTCGCGGATGTTGGCGCGGAAGCGCTTGGCAATGAAGAAAGCGACGTCGTCCGGCAGCTGCGCCTGCGCCTGCTCCGCCTTGCTCATCAGAATCGCTACCCGCGTTTCCAGTTCCGGCGGTTCGATGACCACGGTCAGGCCCCAACCGAAGCGCGAGATGAGGCGCTCTTCCAGCCCGCTCACCTCCTTCGGGTAGCGGTCACAGGTCATCACCACCTGGCGCTGGCCCTCCAGTAATGCGTTGAAAGTATGGAAGAATTCTTCCTGCGAGCGTTCCTTGCCGGCGAAGAACTGGATGTCGTCTATAAGCAGCGCATCCACCGAACGGTAGTAGCGCTTGAAGTCATCAATGGTATTGTGTTGCAGCGCCTTGACCATGTCCGCCACATAGCGCTCGGAGTGCAGGTACACCACGCGCGCCGCGGGGCGGTACTGCTTGATGTAATTGCCGATGGCGTGCATCAGGTGGGTCTTGCCCAGGCCTACGCCGCCGTAAATGAACAGCGGGTTGTAGGCCCCGGTGACATCCTGCGCCGCCTGCAACGACGCAGCGCGCGCCAGTTCGTTGGATTTGCCGGCCACGAAGGTATCGAAAGTGTATTCCGGGTTCAGCCAGGTCGGGCCGCTGTCACGCCCGGCGCCGTGTATAGCGCCGGTCACTGCGCCGGGCGCAAGGCCCTGTTGCGCGGCGCTCGGCGCGGGCGCGGTCTGACGCTTGGCGCCGACTTCAATCTGCACCCGCGGCGCCCTGCCGTTGGCAAGCTGTACCACGACGGCGTTGATCTGTTCGATGAAGCGCTCGTTCACCCAATCCAGCACAAAACGATTGGGGGCAAGCAGGCGCAGAGAGGCGCCGTCCTCGATGGCGTGCAGCGGACGGATCCAGGTATTGAATTGCTGCGGCGACAGCTCGCCTTCCAAGCGGCCGAGACATTTTTCCCACAGACCCAAAGCAACGACCCCCTCACACAGTGCCGAAAAAGCGTTTTACATTATGGACGGCGTGCGCACGGCCGAAAGAGACGACGTGACGCTGATAGTGTGATTGCGCAAAATGTATATTATACGCAATCAGCGCAAGCGCCCAGTTTATACGGTAAACAACGCGCCTGCCAGATGAGCGAGGAGACGGGCGCGAGGGCGCGGTCTTTACATTGACATGACGCGCGCCGGGAAATAGAATAGACTGTTTTAAATATATAAAGAAATCAGGCCAGCCAGAGTTCAGCGCAATGAAGAGAACATTCCAGCCCAGCATTATCAAGCGCAAGCGCACCCACGGCTTTCGCGCCCGCATGGCCACGCCGGGCGGCCGGGCGGTGATCAAGGCGCGCCGCGCCAAAGGCCGCAAGCGTCTCAGCGCGTAAACCACGCTTTGCCGCGCACGCGTCACCCGCGCAGCCACCGACTGCACCAGCCCGAACAGTACCGGCGCGTTTTTGAAAACGCCTGCCGCAGCAGCGATGATACCCTGCAGATCGTGGCGCGCCGCAACGACTGCGGCCATGCGCGCCTGGGGCTGGCGGTATCGAAGGCCGCGATAAAATCCGCCGCCGCGCGCAACCGGGTGAAGCGGGTGGCGCGCGAATTTTTCCGCCTGCACCGCGAGGAACTGGGCAATCTGGACTGCGTGGTGCTGGCGCGGCGCGGCGCGGAGCAAAAGACCAGACAGCAATTACGCGACACCCTGCACAAACTCTGGCCCCAGCTCGCCCGATGCAAAAAATCCTGACCGGCCTCATCCGCGGTTACCGCTATCTGCTCAGCCCGTGGCTTGGGCAGCACTGCCGTTTTCACCCCAGCTGTTCGTGTTACGCCCTGGAGGCGATCAGCCGTCACGGCGCGTATTACGGCGTGTGGCTCGCAGCCAAACGCCTGTTGCGCTGCCACCCCTGGCATGAAGGCGGCTACGACCCGGTGCCGCCGGCATTGAACCACCGGTCACATACGCACTGAAACATGGAAACCAGGAAGCTCATACTGTACATGGCGCTGGCCTTCGTGCTGCTGCTGATCTGGCAGGCCTGGCAGCAGGGCTACGGCGTCAAAGACGCCGCCGGGCCCGCCGTAACTTCGCCGGCGGCGGAGCAGGTCACGCCCGCGCCGGACAGGCCGGCGGATACGCCCAGCGTGCCGGCGGCAAGCAGCGCCGGTGCGCCTGGCGCCACCGCCGCGCCGGAGGTGCTGGCCAAAGATGGACAGCGCATCCGCGTGAGCACCGATGTGCTGCAAGTGGAGATCAGCAGCACGGGAGGCGACCTGCGCCGCGTGGATTTGCCGGCCTATCCGGTGGCGGCGGATAAGCCCGGAGAGCCGGTGCGCTTGTTCAACGAGCAGGCGGAAAAACTGTTCATCGCGCAGAGCGGGCTGTTGTCGCAGAGCGGCGCGCCGGATCATCACGCCGAGTACCAGGCGGCAGAGACCGAATATCGTCTGGCGCAAAACAGCGACGAGATCAAAGTGCCGCTCACCTGGAGCGGCCCGCAAGGGATGCAGGTGATCAAGACCTACACCTTCAAGCGCGGCAGTTACGAAATCGGCGTGAGTTATGAGATTAAAAACACCGGTGCCGAGGAGTGGAGAGGCCGTTTGTACGCGCAGTTCCAGCGCGCGCCGGAGTCGGGCCAGTCCGGATTTATTTATACCTACACCGGCGCGGTACTGTCGAGCGCTGAAAACAAATACGAAAAAATCAGCTTCGACGACATGCAGGAAAAAAATCTCGCGCGCGACGTGCAAGGCGGCTGGGCGGCGCTGATCCAGCACTATTTCGTCGGCGCCTGGATTCCGGACGCGGCGGCGCGCAATCACTATTACACCAAGGCGCTGGACGGGCCGCGCTATCTGGTGGGCGTGGTGCAGCCGGAGCAAACCATCGCGCCCGGGCAAAGCGCCACGCTCGCGATCAAGCTCTATGCCGGGCCGAAGCTGCAGGACCGGTTAAAGGAAGTCGCGCCGAACCTGGATCTCACCGTGGACTACGGCGTGCTCACCATCATCGCGCAGCCGCTGTTCTGGCTGCTGGAGTATATTTACCATCTGGCCGGCAACTGGGGATGGGCCATCGTGCTGCTCACGCTGCTGGTCAAGCTGGTGTTCTACCATTTGTCCGCGGCCAGCTACCGCTCCATGGCCAACATGCGCAAGCTGCAACCGCGCATCCAGGCCATCCGCGAGCGCCACGGCGACGACCGCCAGGCCATGGGCCAGGCGATGATGGCGCTGTACAAAACCGAAAAGATCAATCCGCTCGGCGGCTGCCTGCCGGTGCTGGTCCAGATACCGGTGTTCATCGCGCTGTACTGGGTGCTGCTGGAGAGCGTGGAGCTGCGCCAGGCGGATTTCGTGCTGTGGATCAACGACCTTTCCAGCAAGGACCCATACTATATTCTTCCGCTCATCATGGGCGCGACCATGCTGATCCAGATGAAGCTCTCGCCGCCGCCGCCCGATCCGCTGCAGGCCAAGGTGATGATGATCCTGCCCATCGTGTTCACCTTCTTCTTCGCCTTCTTTCCCTCCGGGCTGGTGCTGTACTGGGTGGTGAACAACGCCCTTTCCATCCTGCAGCAGTGGTACATCACGCGCAAGATAGTTGGAAGCGACAAGTAGCAGGCAGCAGGACAGTATGGTTACGGCCACCATCGTCGCGCCCGCCACCGCGCCGGGGCGCGGCGGCGTCGGCATCGTGCGTATCTCCGGCCCGTTGGCGGCGCGGATCGCGCGGCAATTTCTGGGCGCGCTGCCCGCGCCGCGTCATGCCCGCTACGGCGCATTCCGCGATGAGCGCGGAGAAATCATGGACAGCGGTCTCGCGCTGTACTTTCCCGCGCCGCATTCCTGCACCGGCGAAGATGTGCTGGAGCTGCACGCGCACGGCTCACCCATCGTGCTCGATCTGCTGGTCAAGCGCGCCGTCTCCCTGGGCGCGCGTTTGGCGCGGCCGGGTGAATTTTCCGAACGCGCGTTTCTCAACGGCAAGCTCGACCTCGCGCAGGCCGAGGCGGTGGCCGATCTCATCGCGAGCGGGACCGAACAGGCCGCGCGCGCCGCGCAGCGTTCGCTGCAGGGCGAATTCTCCGCGCGCGTCAACGCCCTGGTCGAGCGCATTACCGCGCTGCGCGCCCACGTCGAGGCGGCGATAGATTTTGCCGAGGAAGATCTGGATTTTCTCACCCAGGGCAAGGTTGCCGCGCGCCTGGATGCGATTGAAGCCGAGCTGGTGGCCATCCGGCGCGCCGCGCGCCAGGGCAGCCTGCTGAGCGAGGGTTTGCGCGTGGTGATTGCCGGTCAGCCCAACGTGGGCAAGTCCAGTCTTTTGAACCGCCTCGCCGGGCGCGACGCGGCCATCGTCACCGCCACCCCCGGCACCACGCGCGACGTGCTGCGCGAACATATCCAGCTGGACGGTCTGCCGCTGCACATTATGGATACCGCGGGTCTGCGTGAAAGCGCCGACCCCATTGAGCAGGAGGGCATACGCCGCGCGCGCGAGGAAATCGCGCGTGCCGACCGCGTGCTGCTGCTGGTGGATGATCGCGCCGGCGTGGGCGCGGCGGAGCGAGACATCATTCAGCAACTGCCCGCGGATGTCCCGCGCACCATTGTATACAACAAAATTGATCTAAGCGGTCACGAGCCGTGGTTGAGAGAAAGCCCCTTGCCACCCCGTGATGTTGAAATAGGCCTCTCCGCCAAAACCGGCGCGGGCATGGAACTGTTGATTGAACACCTGAAGCAGGGCGCGGGTTATCAGGAGCAGGCCGCAGGAATATTCAGCGCGCGCCGCCGCCATCTGGACGCATTGCAGCGCGCGCACAGTGCGCTGGCGGGTGCGCGCGCGCAACTACAGAAAAAAACCGCCAGCGAACTGTTGGCCGAAGAACTGCGCCAGGCGCAGAACGCATTATCGGAAATCACCGGCGCGTTTACCACCGAGGATTTGCTGGGAAAAATCTTTTCCAGTTTTTGTATCGGAAAATAGAGCCTAATCAAGCGGGCCGGGCCTGGCGCGCAGACGCTTCTTTCGCGCCTGCCGGGCCTTGCTTTGCAGGATTTTCTCTCGAACCCCTTTCGGCATCCTGGTTTTCACACGCTTGGGCGGGCGGTAATTCAGTTGCGCCACCCTGGTGCGCAACTTCTGAATACAGGCGCGCTTGTTCAGGTGCTGGCTGCGTTCCCGCTGCGAGCCGACTACGATACCGGTGGGGCGATGGGTGAGGCGTACCGCGCTGTCGGTTTTGTTCACGTGCTGCCCGCCCTTGCCGCGCGCGCGGAAGGTGTCTATCTCACACTGTGCGAGCAATGCGATGTCGGAGGCGGGTAATACGATTTTGCCCGCACGAGACACGCCGTTAGCCCCGCGCGCCTGCGCCGCGGAAGGCTGCGCGCAACACCCGGCAGGCGCTGCCTGCCGGGGTTAAGGCCACATGGTGACTACATGGTGAAGGCGAAGAATACAAAGGTAAAGATAAGCAGTGCGATCGGCACCAGGTCGTCGTCGCTCATGATACAACCTCCTCAGTTTAAATGGGTGGGTATCTAACGCTTCCTGCGGCCCTGCTCCCTGGCTGTGTCAAGCCGGTCAATGCCCTTATACTTTATACGGAATTTCCGGACAAGGGAAGAGTGAAGGGTTAAGCGCGAAACGCCTGCACGAACTGGCGCAACTGGCGCAGGGCGTGCGCCGGGGGTGTTGGGCTGTAGCGCAGCGCGCAGTAAAGCGCGGTGATGAGATTGGTTTGCGTGGCGAGATCGGGGCGCAGGCGCGCCACGCGCAGGGCGAAGTCGAGCGCGCCTTCGCTCGGCCGGCGCACGATGCGCGCGCGCGCGAGCTTGTTGCAGTAACGCTGATACAGCGCGACTGCGGGGTCGCGCCGGCCGCTGCGGCGCAGCAGCATGTGAGCGGCAACGAATAGAAACGGCAGCCCCAGTGCCACAAGCAGGCCGAGGCCCAGTTTGGTCCAGCTGTCGAGGCCGAGTTGGGTGAACAGTTGTTGCTGGCGCGCCGCGCTGTAGCCCAGCACCCACAGGTTCCAGGTATTGTTGACGGCGTCCCAGCCAAAGCGCAGTTGCTGCCAGGCGTTGACCAGCGCGGCGGCCTGGGCGAGGTCTATCAGCGGCGTGACTTCGGCTACCTGCGCCGCGGCATCGGTGTTGATTTCGACCCGCGCGGGCGGGATCACGCCGGTGGGATCCACGCGCACCCAGCCTTTTTCCCCCAGCCACACCTCGGCCCAGGCGTGCGCGTCGGACTGGCGCACGATCATGTAGTTGCCGAGCGGGTTCATCTCGCCGCCCTGATAGCCCAGCACCACGCGCGCCGGAATGCCCGCGGCGCGCATCAGCATGGCGAAGGCGGAAGAGTAGTGCTCACAAAATCCGCGCCGCGTGCTGAACAAAAAATCATCCATGGGGTGCGGCCGGTCAACCAGCAGCGGCGGCTTCAAGGTGTAGTAAAACGGCTGGTCGCGGAAAAAATCCAGCGCGCGCTGCATCAGCTTTTCATCATCAGCAATTTCCGCGCGCCACGATCCAGCCAGCGCGCGCAGGCGCGGATTGGCGTCCGGCGGCAATTGCAACGCGCGGCGCAGGCCGTTTTGCGCGGCCACGCCATTGCGGTATTGCGTGTACGAGGTCATCTTGTAACGCACGCGGCTTTTCACCGGCTCATGCGCCAGCAGTTGTAAATCTTCCGTGATGCGCCCGATGTCCGGTACGGTGGCGGGGATGTCGAGCGCGAACAGCCAGTCGCGGTTGTGCGCCTCCAGCGTCACGTCGTAGTTGACCGGTTCGCCGCTGACGTCAATTTGCACCGGCGCGGCGTTTGCCGCGCCCGCGCCCGGCGACCAGGTGACGCCGTCGGTGAGCCACAACACCGGGCCGCGCCAGTAGCGCTGCCCGGCATCAGGCGGCGCGCCGCTGAACTCGACGCGAAACGCCACGGCGCCGGACTGGCGCAGGTCGCTGATGCGTCCGGGCGCCATTTCATCGTCCAGGCCGGTACCCGCGCCAAAGGCGTCCTTCGGCAAACCGATGAGCGGCCCGCTGATGCGCGGAAACAGCACGTACAGCGCCAGCATCAGCGGTAGCGCCTGCAACAGCAGCACCGAGGCCAGGCGCAGATTGGCCATCGGCGCGAGTTGCGCGCCCTGGCGGTGCAGCCCGATCAGCGTGGCGGTGATGGCCAGCACCACGAGCAATAAATAAGCGCCGATGAAAATACTCTGCGAATAGAGAAACTGCGTGAGCACCAGAAAGTAGCCGAGGAAGATCACCACCAGCACATCGCGCCGGGTGCGCATCTCCAGCAGCTTCAGGCTCAGCATGACCAGAAGCAGGGCCGTGCCCGCGTCGCGCCCGAACACGGTGCCGTAGGTCAGCAGCACGCCCGCCAGCGCTGCGAACATGAGTATTACGCGCACCGCCTTGCCGGGCAGCGCGGCGGGACGGCGCACGCCCCACACGCGCCACGCGCCGAGCAGCACGCTGGCGGCGCTGATCCAGAGCGGCACGCGCAACAGGTGCGGCGCGGCGACCAGAAGCAGCGCGCCGATGATCCAGAAGATGATGTGCGCGGCGACCGGCGCTTCCGTGATAACGCGGCGCGGTTTCATGCGCGCCACTCGAACAGGGCCAGCGCCTCGAGACAGGCGCGTTGATGCGCCTCGCCGTCATTGGGGGAAATTTCCTTGCCCGGCAGGCGCAGGCCATAGCGCAAGCGCGCGCCGTGCGCGTCCAGCACGAAGCGGCACAACAGGCTGAGGCGCGACTCGGTATCCAGGGCGGGCGGAAGACGATGCCAGTCCAGCCACAGCTCGTTCACCTCGCCGCCGCTGAACTGTTTGGTGAGCAAGGCGTCCTGGCGCGCCAGCGCCTTCCAGTGCACATGGCGCAGCGAGTCGCCGCTTTGATAATCGCGCACGCCGGCGAAATCCTCCGTGCCGCGCCCGCGGCTGGATTCGGAACTTGCAGGCTGCGCCTCGGGCAGCGGCTGTGGCGCGGCGGGGCGCGGATAGATCAGGCAGTGGATATCGAGGTCGAGGTGCGCCCAGGCGCGGAACAGTCCGAGCGGAAACACCGTGGAGACGGTGAAGCGCCCCATGGGCCAACGGCCGCGCCGTGGCGCGAGGCGCGTCAGCGTCACGTTCGTCTGCCGTTCCACGTCATACACCAGCGGCGCTTCGCCGGGCAATTGCAGCGCGATACTGGCGCGCGCCGCGGCGCCGGGATTGTCCACGTTGACTGCAAAGCGCGCCTGTTCGCCAGCGAACACCGGCGCGACACGGCCCGCGCTGAAGGTGAGGCCGGAAAGATTGCGATAGGTGTGCAGGATGGACACCATGGCCAGACCCCCCAGCAGAAAGGTGAGCGCGAAGCCGAGGCCGTTGTTGTAATTCACCGAGCCCAGCCACATCACCAGCAGCATCAAACCGAACAGCCAGCCGTAACGCGTGGGCAGGATAAACACGCGCCGCCGCGTGAGCGTGACCGGCCCGGTCTGCGGGCCCTCGCCGCGCAAAAAACGCGACAGGCGCAGGCGGTCGCGTAATGCAAGCGGCGCGATTGCGCTCATGACACCATGCCGATCAGAAAAGTCCGGGATGGACTTCTCAGGTCCTGCTTAAGGTATTGCCACCGCATTTAAAAGCTGCGAGGCGGCGGCCTGAACGGCGCGGCCCATGTGTTCGCCGGCGCTGCGCAGGCGATGGTTTACCACCGAGGGCAGCACCGCCTGCACGTCCTCCGGCAGCACCGCGTTGCGTCCGGCCATGCAGGCCCAGGCCTGCGCGGCCCGCAGCACGGAAAGCCCGGCGCGCGGCGACAGGCCGGAGAGATACTTCGGCGAACTGCGCGAAAACTCCAGCAGCGCCTGCACGTAATCGAGCAGCGCGTCGGCCACGTGCACGCGCGGCACCTGCGCCTGAATCTCCAGCAGTTGCGCCGCGCCGAGGGCCGGCTTGATTCCGGCGATCAACTCCCTCCGGTCGCGGCTCTTCAGCAGCTCACGCTCGGCCTGCGCGCCGGGGTAACCCAACTCCAGGCGCATCATGAAACGGTCCAACTGCGACTCCGGCAGCGGAAAGGTCCCCACCAGATGGCCGGGGTTTTGCGTGGCGATGACGAAAAAGGGTTCGGGCAGCTTGCGCGTTTCGCCTTCAATCGTGACCTGATGCTCCTCCATCGCCTCCAGCAGTGCGCTCTGTGTTTTGGGCGTGGCGCGGTTCACCTCGTCGGCGAGAATCACCTGGGCGAAGATCGGGCCGGGATGAAATTTGAACTGGCCGCTGTCGCGCTCGTACACCGAGACGCCCAGAATGTCGGACGGCAGTAAATCGCTGGTGAACTGGATACGGTTGAACTTCAGCCCCAGGATGGTGGCGAGCACGTGCGCCAGGGTGGTCTTGCCCACACCCGGTATGTCTTCGATCAACAAATGCCCGCGCGCGATGAGGCAGGCCAGCGCCAGACGCAACGCGTGCTCCTTGCCTAGGATGATTTCACCCGCCTGTTTTACCGCCTTGTCCAGCAAATCCTTCATGGGTCCCTCAAAAGCATGGACTGTTTTTCATTATAAAAGATAAGGCCACTACTGGCGAATGGGGGTCCGCTGTAACACAAGCTTCACCAAAATGTCATGCCCGGTTAACCGGCGCGGCTCATGCTCTGTCCAGCCACACACACACGGAGGACACGCCATGACGTTTACCGCGCAACGCGCTGTAAAGTTTGAGACGGCTGAGCAGCATAAACTGTATGTCGCTCTGGCGAACAACGCGCACGAAGTACGAGAGGCGCAGCGCCTGCGCTACCGCGTGTTTGTCGAGGAAATGGGCGCCAAACTCGAATGCGAGCAGCCGGGCATCGAGAGCGACCGGTTTGATCCGTTTTGCCGCCACCTGCTGGTGCGCAACACCGAGACGCAAGAGGTGGTCGGCTGCTACCGTATCCTCACCAACACCGGGGCCATCAAGGCCGGCGGTTATTACTCGCAACAGGAATTCGATCTCGGCCGGATACTCAGCCTGCCCGGCCGCTTCATGGAGGTTGGGCGCACCTGCGTGCATCCCGGTTATCGCAATGGCGCGGTGATCAGCCTGCTGTGGGCGGGCCTGGCGCGCTTCATGGTGCTGAACAAGTTCGACTACCTGATAGGCTGCGCCAGCATACCGCTCGGGCCAGGCATGGACCAGGTGGCGGGCATATGGAACGCGCTCAGCGCGAAACATCTCACCTCGCCCGATCAGCGCGTCTACCCAAAAAAGACGCTGCCCGGACTCGATCTGTCCGATGCGCCCGCGGCGGCGGAAATTCCTCCGCTGGTTAAAGGCTATATGCGCCTCGGCGCGGAGATAGGCGGCGCGCCCTATTGGGATGAACAGTTTAACGTTGCGGATCTGTTCGTACTGCTCAGTATCAGACGCTTGAACCGGCGTTACGCGCGCCACTTCCTGCACCGGGCATAATAATGCGCTTTGTCCGCACCGCGCGGCGCTGCACAAGATTGATCCGGCTCGCGTGGCACATGCTGTGCGGGTTTACCGCCGCGCACCTTGTCTTTCCGCTGTTGTCCAAACCCGGGCATGCCGCGCAAAAAACCGCCATCGTGCAGTGGTGGACCCGCAAACTGTGCCGCATCCTCGCGGTGGAAATTCAAACCCAGGGTGAAATCAACCCGCGCGCCACCCTGTTTGTGGCCAACCACATCTCCTGGCTCGACATACCCGGCCTGACCTCGATAATTTCAGCCGTGTTTGTCGCCAAACAGGAGGTTGCGGAGTGGCCGCTGTTCGGCGGCATGGCGGCGCGCTCAGGCACGCTGTTTTTGCGCCGCGGCGACACGGAGGCCAGCACCATGACCGCCGATCAGATGACCTGGAGCCTGATGCAGAAAAACAGCGTCATCGTGTTTCCCGAAGGCGGCTCGTCCAACGGAGAGAGCGTGCAGCACTTTCATGCGCGCCTGTTTCAGGCCGCGATCCGCGCGCGTTGCGAAGTGCAGGCGGTGGCGATCACCTATCCCCATGCCGATGGTCTGAATCCGCTCACGCCGTTTGTGGGCGAAGACAATCTGCTCGCCAATCTGTGGGCCCTGCTCGCCGAACCCGCCATCCCCATGCGCCTCACCTTCTGTGCGCCGCTCAGCGCGTGCGACATCGAGCGCCGCAAACTGGCCAGCCTGACGCGCAACCAGATCGTCAGCGCGCTGCAACAGCCTGTGGAAGAGAACCTTGGCGAAACGGCGCGTGTAGTCAACAATTAGCGCGGCTAATCTTTTTCGAGCTTTATGTTAACCAGGGTTCGCGCCTGGTGCAGGGCGAGGTTCTTCTTGCGCCACTGTGCAAATTCATCGAGCTTCAGCCCTTGGGGCTGCTTATTCCAGTTGTCTTTTTTCAGATATACCCAGACGTATTCGGAAAGATAACCCGCGTCATAGACGGCGGCCACAGTGTCCAGATAAGGGTCTTTGTTTTCCGGCGCAGTTTCTTTTAATTCCTTCCATATTTTGGCCAGCGTCTCCCTGGCGCGAAGTTCTTCATCGAACGTCAGGCGATATGCATTGATGTCCAGCTTTCCCTCGGAGAAACGGTCCCGGATCCAGTTTGCGCGCGCCAGGCCGTAACCCATCCATGCCGCGAGGACATCGTCCGAAGGCTCATCCTCCAGGGCCTTGTCGTAGACAACGATGGTCTTGAATGGGGGCGGCTGTTTTTCATCCGCCAACGCCGTTCCAGTGTTTAACCCGGCAGCGAAAACCAAGCCGAATACAAACAGCCTTGCAAAACTTTTCATTTCTGAACCCCTTCGACGATCTTCATCGTATTTTTGTCCTGCACATTTTATCAGTAAACACCACAGACACCTCGTCTGCAACCTGTTTTACAGGCGCGCGCGGTGAACGAGGGCATGGCTGCCGTCACGAGAAAAGGGCGGCTTATGGGTGACCCCTTTAATTTGCGTGAAAAATGGCCTGACGCCCGCGCCCGCGGTTCATAACGTGGTAAAAGCCATCTTCAAATTCTAATCGCAAGGGTCTGGACATGTGTAGGGGAGAATAGCGCGGCTCAGATAGTCATACAATGAACTTGACCCCTTTTTAAGACCCTACAATGAACTTGACCCCTTTTTAAGACCCCTTTTTAACTTTTCTTCTTAAATGCCTTAAACGTGCCACAAATCATTGATTTCATGCTGCACGATGCCAGTGTTCGAGATTTCACAAACGAGATTTCCGGTGATAATGTACACACAGTCGAAGTTATCGAAGCAGTTAGATTCCATGATTTTCGGCAAGAGAAATCGCACAGCCTTTTGTAGATCAAGAACTGGCAGGGGCCAATTGTCATAGATAAGAAGCCAATTCTGTTTAAACTTTTCGAAACCTTCTTTTGTGAGGGCCTCTATCTTGCCCTTTACGAAATGGAGCATTGCTTCAGACCACTCCCTTTCAACCGAATCACCAGCCCAGCCGGAACCAGAATGATTGGCTTGAATTTCTTCAATTAATTCTTTTGCGGGTTTTTTAGGCTCGCCCGGCTGGTGGTGTGAAATGAAATACACCTCTGGACCATCAACCTTATCCCTTAATACTGTCTTGTGTGCCTCGTTTTGTGGTGCGGCCTCAGTATGCTCAATACCTATCTGGACACCATTCGCTTTGAGAAGGAAGTCTGGTCGATCTCGCCGGATTAATTCGAGTGGATACGATAGCTGATCTTTTCCCAATAACGCACTGAGCAGATGAGCGATAGCATAACGCTCAGTATGCTCCTTTGTTCGCCCCTCGGATCGTCCAGGCACGGAGATATCTATGCTTCTCAGCGCGCTCTCAAGCTCAGATTCGTTATTGGCTACAAGCATATGTCTGGGTAGAGCTAACGAGGCGCGAGTTAAGGCGCACCCCGAGTGATTAAAGGTAAAGTTAGTTTACCTTTAATCACGAGCGGGCGACAGCCGCGACCGGAGGGAGCGGTGACGGCTCGAACGAGGGTTGGGCGGCGCGGAGCGCCGCCCAACCGGAGTGAGGGACAAGTCGCGTTGTTGGACATCAGATCAGACGGAGCGCGCGCTGTTTCGGGATCTTTGCAGAGCGCTGAAAGCCTCCATCTTCTGTAAGCGGTGAATTGTCAGCAGCTCCGTTTAGCGAGCAAGGTGGAAAGATCTGGTAGGGCGCATTGTCTGCTTTCGGCAACCTGGGCTTTACACCGACGAACCGAGCCATTGCCCCCTTGAGGTAGTCCTCATCTAGCTCACAGCACACCCACTTTCTGTTCAAAGACTCCGCTACTTCACCTGTAACACACGATCCTCCGAACGGATCAACAACTAAATCACGCTCGTCGGTGAGCATGCGAATAAAGTATTCGGGTATTCGAGAAGGGAACCGTGCTGGGTGCACTGGCAGGTTGTTGGCCCTGCAATATTCTTGGTAGGCACCGTTCGACTCAGTATTCGCCAGTGCAAGGAGATTCGGCGGCACCGATCCTCCATTGTCCTTTCCGAACTTGTCGGAGATGTCATGACCCGATGGGCGAAGCTTTGGCGTGTAGCCGTTGGTCAACAGGGCTTTCATCGAATCACTGTACGGGGCGAGGACTCTCTTGTTAGAAGCCTTAGGCCAAGGTGTCTTTGACAACCACCAGATGCAATTGATGGCATCTTTGACCCTGACTCTTCGAACGTTCACCCACTCCGCTGGAGTTGGAAGCTTTGCTGGATTCCACCAGTAGTGTTCCTGGCAAAGGTGAAAGCCATACTCCCGGCAAAGCGTTATCAGTAGCTCAAAATGGTAAAGAGAACGGGTTGGCGTACCAGGTTTCCACGCTCCGCCGATATCAATTACAAGACTGCCCTTTTCTTTCAGTACCCGGCGCATTCCTTGTGCGAAGGGTCGAAACCATTCGATGTACCTGTCAGCGTCCTCATTCCCGTAGCTTTTCTTTCGCACAAGTCCGAACGGGGGGGACGTCATAATCAAATCAACAGAACTTTCCTTCAGGGTCTTGTGCAGCAGTCCCAGTGAGTCGCCGTGGAATATTCTCCCGCGCCCGGTTTCGGCGTATACGGTGGGTTCGACCGTCCCATACAGTGGAGATTCATCACGCACGCCAAGCGTGGAGGGAGCCGATGCAGGCTGTAAGGCGTAGAGGTGCCGGAGATAGTCGCTTAGGGAATCAAACCCGGCGATCTCGGCGGAACGCTGCATCTCCGAGTGCTCGTCTTCCGTAAGGCGGAAGTTGACGAGTCGCGTGCGCGGGTTCTTGGCTTTTGGTCTCGGCATGGCGAAAGTGTAATACAAAAACGACTCATGTCAAGAGCTTTTTCGTATTACACCTTCGCCTACTGATCCCGGAACTTGTTGGCCGCTTGAATGAATTCGGCGTTCGGCCACTGCCTTCTGTCGGCAGGGAGGAGTATTTCCCGTCCAAGATGGACTTCGAAATCGCGCAATCCGCCTCCGAGCCCCAGCCGAACGAGTTCGCTCTTCTTTTTCGGGTTTATCAGCATTTTGCGATCTTCATTGAGGTAAATGAGGCCGCGGTCATACGCTCGATGAAATGTTGGCGAGAGACAGAGACCGTTTCGAACGTCGTCCGTACTCCCCTCGGCTCCGACCGGCAAGATGTGCGCAGCGTCGATTAGCCGCAATTGTAAGCCGGTGACGCAGCACTTGCGGTCGTATGCGACTATCACTTTCCGCCGAAAGTCGCTATCCCTCGCGAGGCGCGACACCTTTGCAACAACTCGTCTTCGCTCAGGTGGAATTACCGCCATCTCGCGCTCGGTAACAGCCTCAAATCGCCCAACCTTTGAAAGCAACGAGGACACAGCCGCATCTGCGCCGCTCTCGTGCAGGCTCTCGCAATTCAGGCAGTAAGCCAGCATGTTGTCAGGGCGGAACGCTACTGCGATTTCGTCATTTCCCTTTCGCGTGAACGCAAAACCGTCGCGGACCGCTTCCCGCAGGGCCGAGATGTTTATCTGTATGGACGGTGATTGCCTTGAGAATGTCCGATGCTTTCTAAGATCGAAGCCGGCGAAACATCCCGTGTTCGGCTCGTACCCAAGCAACAACGTGGGCCCATCGGGGTTCTCCGGCAGGGGTGGAGCTACAGAAGTTAGCTGAATTCGATACTCGTCCTTTGGTCGAGCTGCGCCACCACCGTGAGTTAACGTCCATATGTAAATCCAGACGGGAAAGGACATTTCGCCAGCGGTGACATAGAACCGCCTCGGATGGATTCTTGACCGCGATACCAGGAGCGCTGCGGCAGAGGACTCTGTAAAGGCGTCCTCGATTGCGCTAACGATTTCTGCGGTGTTTAGTGCTGGCACCTAATGTCTCCCTCTGATGCCCAACGCTGAGCTAAGCCGCGAGCGAAGGCGGCGCGGAGCGCCGACGTAGCGAGTCGGCTTGAGCGCTGTGTTATGTGGCTTGAAGTAAACATGGCTTCCACCCAACAATTTCATAAAATGAATTGGCAAACTCCTCGCGGCGCTCGCCATATGGATATATAGACTCCGGGTAGCACAGCATGAATTTCAAAAATAGTTGGTGGAGGTCAACGAGCCATCCTTTTTTATGAAAGTCTCTAGCAAACTCCTCCAGCCTCGGATCGAACGGCTTCTTCTGGTAATGAAAGACGGCATTTCTGGCTCTGCGCAATAGTTCAATTGAGTCTTGATTATTCCCAAGCAATTCATCAATAGCCGCATCATGAAAATCAATTTCCTGCCATCCCTCGATCACAACATATTCCGAGGCAAACCATTGAAAAGCTATTGCGATCTCAGTGGCTGGACTTTCGTCATAGCAGATATACCGATCAAAATTTATATCGGCCCAATGAAGGCACTGAAACCAAGCAATCGCCTTCTGATCGATCAAAGCCACGATTCAGTCCACATAACGGGACGCGAGTTGAGGCGCACTCCGAGTGATTAAAGGTAAAGTTTAGTTTACCCTTAATCACGAGCGGGCGACAGCCGCGACCGGAGGGAGCGGTGACGGCTCGAACGAGGGTTGGGCGGCGCGCCTGTCTGCGTGCGACGCACAGGCAGGCAGCGCCGGCCAACCGGAGTGAGGGACAACGCGCGTCCCGTTGAGAGGCGCGCCGTTTTTGGCGCGTCCCTCTCGAACGCCATGTTAGCGGTCACGGTTTGACCTCCGTAACGCCAGGTTCGGGCGGCAACAGCCCGAGCGGGGTGTAAAAGTGGCTTACAACGAGTGCCCGAACACCCCGACTCGCTATCTCAAGGTGGGAAATATCTGCTGCGTACAAGGCCAAACCTGCGGTGATATGTGCGAGCCCTTTGTTTGCCGTGTGCAGAACGCCTGCAAGTGCTGCTTCTGCTTCGGACTGCGATCCTTGATACCGGGTTATTGCCTCTTGTGGCGTAACCAGTGGCAATGGGCCGTTTGAATTGGAGAAGTGCTCAATTACCACATCGTCTTTCTTGTTCTTCTTAGGATCTCGGCAGATGAGCTTTGTTGAATCTGCAGGATCTGCTTTCAGGCCAAGAAAGTCCAATAGTGCACGACAATGAATGAGACCTGATTCCAGAACAGGATTTGTGTATGCATTCGAGTTGCCCGTTATCCTGAGCTTTTCATCGAAGTAGATCTTCATGGCCTTTGGTGCATCCCAGGAGCTTCGAAGCCGGACAGCCAAATTTGCTGCATCTACGGCCTGTAGCCGATATGGAATGATGCGATTGATTATGTCGTCGTGACTAAACATATTTGACCGCTAACGGGACGCGAGTTGAGGCGCACCCCGAGTGATTAAGGATAGAATGATTCTATCCTTAATCACAAGCGGGCGACAGCCGCGACCGGAGGGAGCGGTGA